>SKOK01000231.1 GCA_007120085.1 Bacteroidales bacterium
AATAGGAAGATTCGGTGTATTGCAGCCTGAAATTTTTGGCATCCTCCATCTCTTGCCCTTCAAGACGCAGTCCGCCTATGTTATGATCAACCGGAAAACCGGGTACATAGTTGGAGAATCCTGTCCGGGTAACCGCAGGCATGCTTTCCAGTTCGTTGCGAAATGAATGATAGGCAATCATGCTCAGAGAGTCTGAAAGTGTCGGTACTTTCAAAACAAGAATGTCCTCTGTCCTGAACCCCGTATCCTGGTTCTGTATATGAAAATATTGCCGGAAAATGGTTATGCTTGAAAGGATCAAACCCAGCGCCAGCGCAAACTGAGTGGTCAGCATCAGTTTGCGGATGTAAGCTTTCCCTTTGGGACTGAATTTTATCCCTTTCATGACATCACCGAGGTTTTTGCTTTTAAAGATCGTTATTGAATACAAGAGGGCGCTGAGTGTTCCAATTACATAGACTATGCCAACAAGTGGAAAGATCCATTGATGCTGCCATAAAGGAGAGATGGTTGGGATATTTGTAAACTCTGCAAAGAACGGGCCGGTGAACTCGATGAACAGTAAAGCCAGTAGCAGGGCAAAAAAATTGATCAGCGCTGATTCGCAGACAAGCATGATCCTGATTTGTGTATGGGAGGCACCATTGACCTGCCTTACAGCCGTTTCCTTCATGCGTCTCAACATTTGAATGCTGGACAGGTTAAAGTAATTTGCCCATGCGATGATCAGTATAAACCATGAAATGATACCAAGCATGCGGATGGCGGTATGGTTGCCGTTGGTTTGCAATTCGTGATGGTAGTTGGAATGCAGGTGTATGTCAGTAAGTGGTTGAAGCTCAATATGCATCGTAAACCTGTTTTGCTGCATCTGCTGATGATAATGGGATTCAATGATGTCGTCGATGGAGGCCTGGACATCCGATGGGTTCGCTCCTTCCTGTAGTTTCAGGTAATTATAGAAGCCACTCATAAAATGGCCCTGGGTGAACACATTTGGCAACGCTTCTCTCATCACTTCAAAAGAGATAAAGGCTTGCAGCGGGAAATGGGAGTTTGCCGGGACATCTCTGAATACAGCAGAAACGATGTAATTGGTCTCCTGGTTCAGATACAGGCGCTGGCCTATGGGGTCTTCGTCCCGGAAATAGTTTTTGGCCAGACTTTCGGAAATCACTATCTGGTCGGCTCTGTCCAATGCCTCGTGCGGGGAGCCCTTTATGATCTCAAGTCCGAGTAATTCTATCATGGCAGTTTCTCCCCAGTAAAAGCCCTGATCGTGACTGTAGTTGTCGTTATATAAGAAAATATTCTCTGCTTTGTAGGCAAGTCCAAGCAGCTCAATTTGCGGCACGCTCTCTTTCAGCATTCCGCCTATGATAGGAGTAGCAGATGCAAACCGGATATAGTCACCGGTGTCGGTGGTCCGTGCGTAATTAAGTCTGTATGTTCGTGCACTGTGCTCCTGGTAGGTGTCAAAGCTGCTGTGGAAATTGATGTAATGGCTGATAATGATGCAGGCAGCCAGGCCTATGGCCAGACCAAAAATATTGACACCAAAAAAGAGAGGTTGTTGTCTTATGTTGCGAAAAGCAATGCGGAAATAATGTATTATCATAGGATGCTGTTGTTCGTATTTTTTGGGTAATACACTTTTCGTGCCATCGTGATTTCCAAATTGATTTTCAGAACAGAACATCTGTTTGTGAAAATATGGCCATGTCCTAATTCGTTCAGCTGGTGTACGATTTAGAACATTGATATGAAATAGCATCATTGGCCTGCATCCTGCATGTACTATTGATTTTTTTATGTATCTTAGACGACCGGAAAATGTTATTTGCAGTCGTCATACAGTGTGTTGACGTGTGCAACATAGAAGTCACAATGATCTGTTCATAATGGAAAAAGGCTTACGATATTGCATTGTCTTTGTTCTTCTGAGTGTTGGTTTTTCAGTCAACAACGTGTTTTCACAGGGAACAGACAACCTGAAACTGCAGTCATACCTCGTCAATGAATATGACCTAAACAACCAGAACTGGTCAGTATCTCAATGCCCTGTATCAAAAAAAATCTATTCAGCGAATTCAGAAGGGCTTTTCAGTTACAACGGAATCACATGGAAAAAACACACTTCCAATGACAATTTTCCGGTGAGGTCCGTACATGTTCACCAGAATGGGGATGTGTTTACCGGATCATTTGAGGAATTTGGCTATTGGACACAGAATGAATGCAAAGAACTTGAATATATCTCATTAACAAACATGACCGATGTTGAAAAAAATGATGAGATATGGAAAATCTTCAGTTCACATGATAAAATATATTTTCAGTCATTTACCATTACTGAGCAGTTGTCCGAGAGCTATATTTAACAATTCCTCATCTGAATTTAGGATCAAATTGTTATAATCGTCAGGCATGTCAAGCTTAACAATAGCATTTTTTGGTGCACATAGCCTGTGTAAAGCTTCAAGCTGCTCATCCAATACCAACTTCGGGAGAAATTCTTTTTTATTTGCAGACAGTTGTAAGAAAGTTTTATTTGGGGTTTGGGCGAACGATACTGTTGCGTATCATCGTGTTAACTCAAAACCATAACAAAGATTTCATTTTTCTGGATAATTACCGAAAATTCTCTTGTATATTTGATCACAGAAAAATACAAACACAACCAACTTTTTCCATGCCACCATGTATTTCATATAGCAAATTGCACAAAATATACTGCATTAAGGCACTTATTTTTCTTTTTTCTAAAAACTAAAACCTTAAAACAATGAAGTCAAAAAGTTTTCTACGACTGGCAGTTACACTAATCTTTGGAGTGATCATTGGTTTGATCATTGGTATTAGTATTGATAGTAAAGATGTTGCAACACATGAGGTTGCAGGAACAATCCGGCAAGCCAGCAATACAGAAGTGAATAATTTGCTTAGGAATAATCCCGGTTTGCGGGATGCTTTTCACATATCTTTGCAGTATCAGGAAATTGGACAGGAACCCCCTGAAGTGATTTCAAACCAGATCAGTAGTCTGTTGGATAATTATCCTCAGTTGACAAGGTTCTTGTGTATAAATTGTCATGAATGATTGATTGTTAATGACAGCATCCGCAATCGCAACAGCGCTATTGTTGCTAAACCAGCCAGGCAAATGCGACACTTCTTCCGGGTTTGGTGCAGAAAGTTACGAATACGAGGTGAGCGACTACCTGTTGATGCACCATTCAGCAACAAGTAGCCGCATAGCTTCCCGCAGGTTGGCTTCATCATCAACAACAATGGCCTTAAAACGATTCATGGTATAAAAATAAACAATATTTGCCAAATGGCTGCATGAGGCACTTCCCGAAAGGGTAAAATAAGTTTCCCTGGTTTATAAGATCAGGATTGTTTGATGCCAGATGGCCATGTGCAGATTGATTTGGACTTTTGACAGTCCCTTTCCTGAAAAGAAAAAACATCATTAGCACGAAAGTGCACATAATCTTTCCCACTGCATGACGTTTCAATAAATATTACTATTTAACATTGCAAATTCTGTCTTTTTTGATACTTGTTATGCGCACCTCTTTTTTATTCCTGATCATTGCATTGGGCTCATTTCCAGTTTTTGCCCAATCATCCGAAAATATAGCTGCAGCTGAAAATGACACTATCCCCGCAATAAACGTTCAGTTTACTCCCGCTTCAGCATCTGAATATATTTACAAGCTGCTCCAGCGTGATAGCTTATGGAAAGAGCCAGGAGATACCATCCACTTGTCCCTCTCAAGGTTATTATACCATTATTCAGAACCATTTGACAGCGTGGAAAAACGACTATTTGAGTTTGATTATGAGTCTGTTCGTCCTGAATTAACTGAATTGGTGAGACGTGACACCATACCCCTGCGCTGGCTTAGTGATTCAGTGTTTATTGTGGATACCCTGGCATTGACAAAAGAACCGTTTATCACTAAGAAAACCATTGTCACCAGCAGGGTTGATACGCTG
Source organism: Bacteroidales bacterium (assembly GCA_007120085.1). Lineage (GTDB taxonomy): Bacteria > Bacteroidota > Bacteroidia > Bacteroidales > UBA7960 > PUPG01. Next base: position 4,006 of record SKOK01000231.1, read on the forward strand.
AGTTTTCGTGGCCTGGATACCATTCCTGATGTGAAGAGTTTAATCGATTCCATCAGGTATTCCCGTGATACCATTACGGAAGTGTTTATTGACTCCCATTATCTGAAGTCCAGAAACATTGCGATGCATCGGGTCGCAGGGGGGGAGGTCCGCCCCCCGCTCTTGTTTCCGGATTCCCGGAAAGAACTGGAGTTTCTGCCTGATTCTTCACATATTGTGATCTTTGAAAGATATCCGGCGTATGTTGCTGCTGAGGAGTCTCCGTTTTATGTGGTGCCGGGCATCATGATGCCAGATTCACTGCACCTGGCCGTGGAAGAGCTTCTGCAATATATCCATAAGCGTGACTCTATCCCGCTTTATATAAGTGATCCAAAAGGGAACAGCCAGGCCTTCTGGCTCACTGCAGAGCCGGGTGATTTGATGCGTTACTGGGTACATAACCATGAAAATGATTCGATTACCATCTGGGTAGGGAACCCATCAAAACATGAGATTCTGCTTGTGCTCGAAGATGATATTCATGTGGAACGCATGGGTAAGCTGGTGGTGGATGAAATCCCCATAATTGATCTGGAGCCCAACAGGTCGCTGCTTGCGTTGCGGCCGCTTGAAGAGATTCCCGGAACATGGTCCTATGGTCTTTCGAGCGCCTTCAGCCTCAACCAGAACTATATTTCAAACTGGGCGAGGGGAGGTGAAAGTGCGCTGTCCAGCTTGCTTGACCTTAGAGGAAGTGCTGACTACCATAACCGAAGATCTGAGGTCAAATGGATCAACAATGCCCGGTTGAGATACGGCAACATCATCTCAGAAGAATTTGGCTTCAGGACAAACAACGATATTCTGGAGCTCAACTCACAGTATAATAAAAGCATCAGTGAGAAATTCGATTTCAGTTCGGTGTTTTATGGGAAAACCCAGATTTCAAAAGGATACGACTATCCAAATGATTCAATCCCTATTTCGAGTTTTCTGAGCCCGGGAACTTTTACCATTGGTGCGGGTTTTGAATATGAACCTTTTCGAAATACCAAATTGAACTTTTCTGCACTTTCATACAGAAATACATTTGTACTTGATACGACAAATATTAATCAGCGCGCGCATGGGATAGAACTTGGCAAGCGCTCAAGGCAGGAAATGGGTGGACAGCTGGTAATTAATAGCAAGTTGACTTTGTTTGATGACTTGTCTGTAAACAATACAGTGAGGCTGTTTACGAATTACCTGGAAAAGCCGCAGAATGTGGATGTTGACTGGGAGCTTAACCTGCAGAAGCAAATCAGCTGGTTTTTTACCATCAGTGTAAACCTCCACGTGATCTATGATGAGAATGTTTTATTTCCTGTTTATGATAACCAGGGGGAAGCTGTAACATTCCCGGATGGAAGCCCAAAGGAGGAACCACGGATACAGATCAAGCAATTTCTGGGGGTTACGATGTCATTTAGTATCTGATGCTCAGTTTTCCAATGGCACACCATTTATGCTCTCTACTCTTTCAGTAATTTCAAGCAGGGCAGACAGCTCATGGATGATGGCTAGCGCATCAGTGTCACTGCTTTCCAGTTCCAGGGCCTTGTTAAGCCAATTGAGTGCAGATTCCAGGGCCACTGTCGAATGCTTCCTCTCCATGGCCACCAGGCTGTTTAAGTCTATTGTTCTGGCATTTTCTTCAATCTCTACACCGATATTGTAATAACAGGTGGCGATTTGTGCATAGATAATGGCTTCTTTTGTCTCCAGTGCCAAAGATTCTTCATAAGCAGCAATGGCTTCATTGAATTTCCCTGATTTTTGCAGAATCAGGCCTTTGGTGTAAGGAATTTTGTATGTTGAAGGATGCAATTCCGATTTTTGTTCAAGAATGTCGAGGGATTGTTCCACATTTCCCTGCGCAAAATGCAGGTCTACAAGCAGCAGGATCAATGATTCATTGTCATCATACTTTTCGATGCCCCGTTCCAGCACCTTTTTGGCCTCCAGGGTGTCACCCTGTTGCAGGTATTCAAGGTGCAGAAGGTGTGACACGTTGGTGCTGTATTTGTATCCATCCAAACGGTGCAAATACTGTATGGCTTTGTCGTTCTGCCTGTCATTGATGGCCGCCATGGCAATATTGTAAACCAGGCTGGTGTCTGTGTCAAGATTCAGCAGTTCGCCTTGTCTGATTTTTTCAACCGTTACAAAGGCCTCCATGGCTTCGGCGTACCTCTTGTCCCTGAATCTGTTCTGACCCATTGTCTGGAAGTCGTTGGCCAGTAATATATACTTGGGGGCCAGTTGATTGCGTATTCCGCTGCCGGCATCGAGTGACAGCGCTCTTTCATATGATTCGTAAGCCACAAACAGCTGTCTGGGCTTTAACTCATAAAGCCTCCTGTTGTTTTTCTCCATTCCCTCACGATAGGCATTCTGATAAAGAAGGCCTCTCGCGTGCCAGGTGCGTGGCCACTGCGCAGCATGCTCATCTTCCACCATGCCCTCAATAAACTCTTTGGCCTCCTCATACTTTTTGTCCTCAATCAGATGGAAAGCCGTGATCAGCTTGCTTCTCTGCAGAGGCATCAGTGATGAACATCCTCCTAATATAATTGCTATGAAAAGAATTCGCTTCATTTGTTACTGGTTACTGGTTGCTGGTTGTGGCCACAATGCGGGAATGACATTGGGAGCCGAATGAACCTGAATTTGAGCACCCTATCCATTGCCGTCTGCTTTAGCTGACGGTAAAAGGGCTTTACTACTCTCCGGGGGGGGTTAGCCCCTTTTGAAACGGCCTGTCCATCAGGATTTTATGGGACTAAAGTCCCCCTGGGATTTTAGCACTTCCTGCCCGTTGACTGAAGTCAACGGCAATGGATACAGACAAGTAGTTCTTTAAAAACGTAAAAGCATGATATACATTTTTTTACTAAAATATGTCATTAGTAGTCCCTCAGTATGAGCAAAATACAGCCTAAGATCGAATAACTTGAAAAACAAGGTACCTAAGAGCCTTTTAGCTGCAATTGTTTCGCTTCCGGTATGAAAAACGTGTATTGTGCCAATAAATTGTTTTTAAAAATGGCAGTGAAACACCTGCAAAGGTACAATAACAGGTGTTAGCGTTGTATTTCAGCCGGAAAATCTTTCTTATTGATCATTGCTATCATCTGCATATCAGCTTTTTGAAGAAAATCAACGAAATTGTTTAATTATTTTCAAAAAATATTAAACAAAATAGTGCAGCTGTGGTTATATTGTCAGTGATATCAATAGAAAACAATAAACATAAATAATAACTTCAAAAACCAATAGTCATGAAAACCAAAATAATTTTTGCAGCAGTAGCTATCATATTTAGCATCAATGCCTCAATGGCCAATCAATCTGAAACAACTCTTACATTCTGGAATACAATGGGGGAGAAGCTTGTACAACCCATCATGATGGATGAGGAACCCGAAACTCTTCCCGTGGAATTCAGATGTGAGTTTTTGAATATCAGGAATTTATCCATTTTTAGGATTTTGGACCTCACCGAACTTACCAAACCAGAGGTTGAAGAAGAGCTTCCGTATTACATTCGAAATGACTATCATTCAGCCATGTAATCCGCTGCGTTCAAAAAAGGCAATCCATTTTGCTTCCAGCCGCGCAAACCATCATTTATGTATATGATTTTTCCTTCATAAAATTCTTCCAGGGCTTGAAGAATATCACCTGTACGACGTATGGTCGTACAATAAATGACGATCAGGGGTTCATCTGCGTGCTCCTGCAGAAGATCAATCAAATTGGGATCATCTGCGTCTATGTTGATGGCGTTTTTCAGATGACCGGATTCAAACATTTCGGCGGTGCGCCCATCTATGATGGTTGCACCGCCATCCTCAAGTAAATGTCGGTGGTTTTCATAAAACTCCAGCGAACTTACTCCGACAACCTGTTGCCCTGAGGTTTTTCCTGGCAAGGAAACACAGATTGAACAAAATGCAATAAAAAACAAAAACAGGGTATAACTTTTCTTTTTCATACAAAAAACGATATTATATTTCGATACACAGGTCAAGCCCTGTGTTTACAGGTATCAATATTTCTTGCGATTGGCAAAGGCCACCAGTGAAAGCATCACGGGTACTTCTACCAGCACACCAACAACAGTAACAAGGGCTGCCGGTGATTGCAGTCCAAACAGGGCAATAGCGACTGCCACAGCCAGTTCAAAGAAGTTGCTGGCGCCGATCATGGCTGCCGGTGCGCAAACCGCATAGTTGAGTTTTAATTTCTTCCCTCCAAACCAGGCCAGGAAAAAGATGAAATAGGTTTGTATCACTAGTGGAATGGCAGCCAACAGGATGATCAGCGGGTTGTTCAGGATGTTCTGTCCCTGGAAGGCAAACAACAGCACCAGGGTTACCAGCAATGCCACAATGCTAACCGGTTTCAGCTTAGGCAGAAACACGTTTTTAAACCATTTAATTCCTTTGCTGCGCAGCAATAAGCGCTGGGTGATAACGCCGGCTACCAGCGGCACCACCACAAAAATGACCACACTGGCTACCAGGGTGTCGTAAGGGATTATAACATCGGTAATTCCAAGCAGCAATCCCACGATGGGAATAAATAAAACAAGGATAATCAAATCGTTGACCGAAACCTGTACCAGGGTATAATTGGGGTCGCCATCCGAAAGGTATGACCACACAAATACCATGGCCGTGCAGGGTGCAGCGCCAAGAATGATGGCCCCTGCAATGTATTCGCCTGCCAACTCCGGATCAATCCATGCACCATAGAGCTTTGAAAAGAATATCCAGGCAAAAAAGGCCATCGTAAAGGGTTTGATGGCCCAGTTGATGATGAGAGTCCACACAACACCCCTGGGTTTCTTTCCGATTTTTTTGATGCTGCCAAAATCTACCTGCAACATCATCGGGTAAATCATCAGCCAGATAAGGATGGCCACAGGAATGTTCACCTTGGCTATTTCAATGCTGCTGATGAATTCGATGCGGTCGCCGGCAAAATGACCAATCACTATGCCGGCCAGGATGCCCAGGGCAACCCAGATGGTAAGATACTTTTCAAATAATCCGATTGTCTTTTTCGGTTTTTTGGAGATGACAACTTTCTTAAATTGTTGGTTCACTTTTTGAAGATGTTAGAAGTTAGAAGTTAGAAGTTAGAAGTTAGAAGTTAGATGATAGATGTTAGATGTTAGAATGGGATACAAGCATATAATCATCTTGTGAGTTTGGGTTTGATTTCACTGGTGTAAAGCTGATGGAATGCGTCTTTGATTTCGTTGCGGACGCGGATGTATTCGCTCCAGACGAATTCATCGGTACCGGTGGCGTAGGTTGGATCATCGAAACCGATGTGCAGCCGGTGTTTCACCTTGCCCATAAATGCAGGACAGTTTTCGTTGGCGCCGCCGCATACGGTGATCACATAATCCCATTCATCTCCGAGGTATTTGTCAACTGAATCGGAGGTATGGTGACTGATGTCGATGCCAATTTCTTTCATGGCAGTTACAGCCTTTTCATTGAGTTTTCCGGAGGCTTCGGTTCCGGCCGAGCGAATGGTCATTCTTTTATCAAAGGATTCCATAAAGCCGTGGGCCATCTGGCTGCGGCAGGAATTTCCGGTACAAAGGATTAAAACTTTCATCTGTTTATAATTTGGTAACAATATGGTATTTAGGTCTTTGTGGTTGATTTTAAGCTGCCCTTTCAGGGCGTTGGGGGGTGTTGTTCGCATTTACCCAGGGCGTTGCCACTGGGCTGAATTAAACTGCCCTTTCAGGGCGATCCGCTGCCAGCGATCAATAATCATTCCCCTGTGTGTCAATACCTTTGTCATGGTCGTTTAATGTGTTTATAACGGTTTAGAAGTTTAGTTGTTGGCTTCTCATCATCTTTTAAGTCCCTTAAATCCCAGTTCTCAGATTCATTGCTTAGCCTACAATCATTTTTACATCTGCACATTTGCATATTGTTATTTGCGTTCGCGTGGTTTGAGCTGGCAGGCGCAGGCACCTGAAAGGCGTTCGTTCACATCAACGGATACTGGCAGCCCATCGCGTTCCCACTCAATGAAACCGCCGCCCATTGTGGCGACATGTTTGAAGCCTTTGTCAAGCAGCTTTTCGGCATGCAAGCGGGTTTTCAAGCCGGAGGAATCCGCAAGGATGTAAAACGCATCCGGATCCAGCGTTTCAATGATTTCATCAAAGGTGCTCATGGGCGTGTTTGCCACATGATGCTTCACGTCAAAAGCCTTAAAATCCGTAAAATCTATCTCGCGCAAATCAAGGATAAACGCACCTTTCTCCATAAGTTCTAAAGCTTCACGCGGCGTAACTGATAGCAATCCGCGCGTCATGATTCCATAGTTCTTAAAAAGATCTTGCATAATATTTATTTTACGCCATGAAAACAGTTAAGCTGCATTTGTTTATCATTCGTAATGGAACTTGCAGCTATAAATCAATATCTCATCTTCCTGGTATTGATACACGAGCCTGTGCTCCAGGTCTATTCTTCTTGACCAGTATCCTGATAAAT
>SKOK01000038.1 GCA_007120085.1 Bacteroidales bacterium
AGATATTGAATCCACTTTACGACATTGCATTCAAGTATCTGATGGAGAACGAAGTCTTTGCCAAAAAGATACTTTCCGTTATTCTTGACAAGGAGGTTGTGGATGTTTCCCTCAGGCCGCAGGAAACCGTCATGTATTCAGAAAAAAGGGCACTAAAGCTCTTTCGTCTTGATTTTAAGGCCATCGTCAGGGAGGCTGATGGCAGTGAGCGGAAGGTTTTGATCGAACTTCAGAAGTCGAAGCAAAAAACCGATATGGAACGTTTTCGCTATTACCTGGCCAGCAATTACATGCCACCGCCGGGAAGGGAGTACGGTCCTAAAGATGGCTGTCATATCCTGGAAGATGGAACGTTGTGTAAGCCGATTCAACCTATCGTTGCCATTTATATCCTGGGTTATAACCTTGATGATCTGCCGTATATGGCCGTAAGTGTGAACCGCGATATCATTGACTCGGTGAGTAAAGAAAAGTTAAATGTAAAAAGCTTCTTTATAGAACATCTCACCCATGAAGCCCATATCTTACAAATAGGCCGTTTGCCCGAGAACCCCAAAACCATGCTGGAAAAGTTTATGCTGCTGTTTAACCAGGCATGGTGTATGAACTACAGTTTTATCTTAGACTTACAAGTTGTTCCGGATGAATTCAGGGATGTAGCCCAGTATATGCAATCTCCTCTGCTTGAAGAAAAAGTCAGGCGCATGCTGATGGCCGAAGATGAAATCGAAACCATATTTGATGACCATGAATCCAAACTTTATGATGCACTGAACAGGATACTCGAAGCTGAAAAAAGGGAGAAGGCTGCACTGAGAGAAAAAGACAGGGCGCTGAAGGCAAAAGACAGGGCGTTGAAGGTGAAGAACGTGGCCTTAAAGGAAATTGACAGGGCATTGAAACAAAAAGAAGCAGCCCTTCAGCAGAAGGAAATCCTTGCCTTAAAGTTTGCCAGCCAAATGATCAGGCTTGGCTCAACAACACAAGAAGTGGCCGGGGAAACCGGGCTGCCTGCACGTGTTATTGATGGGTTACGTCAACACAGCTAAGCTGCTGAGACCGATAGCTCAATTTTGTTGTTTCCGGATATGATCATTCGATGATCAGGTGCCTGTCGCGCGGATATTCGACGGTATAGCGCACAAGTACTTCGGATGTTTCACCAGGTTCGATGGTCAGTGTCCAGTTCACGATGCCAGTCTCATTGTTGATGCTTGCACCTGAAATGTCAATCACATCAACTTTAATGTCGGATGTTTGGGATATCGGCACCTGGTCAAAGACCTGAATGGTAATTGTCTCGTTTTTATTGTTGCGAATGGCTGTTTGCCAGATTCTCTCCTCCCTGACGCGGTTCGTCCAGAACCGCTTTTGCTCAAATTCACGCTGACGTTCGCGCCGGATGATGATGCTTTCGTCTCTTCCCAGGGAGACAGACAGCGTGTCATCGGTGGTTCTTGTTTCCAGTATGTTACGTCCCATGTATTGATTGTCAATGTAAAGATTGGCCTCACCATCAAGCAGGTTGTATTGTTCCCATTCCGGTATTTGTGCTGTCAGGAAGACGGCCTCTTCCAGTCTGGGTGCAGCCTGGTAGCGCATGATGGCCGGAATCTCAATGCGTTTGATCTCAACCTGTGCAGGTTCTTCCGATGACGGAATGTCGTAAGGAAGGTCAATCTCATAAGCAAAACTGGTTTGATAGCCGACTGCCAGCGAAGGAGGTGCCTGCGGCCTCTGGCGACCCGGGATTTCTGCCCTTTGGGTTCGCATCATGTCAGCATCTTCAGCGATGCCATAACCTACAACCATGACCTCTTCCAGGGCGAAAAAGTCAGGTTCCATCCGCACATTGATCACAGGGGAGTGAATGGCTTGCTGCTGCGATTGCATCCCGATGAAACGAAACTCCAGCATTCTGGCATCAGAGGGGAGTTGCAAACGGTATTCACCATTCATATCAGTGATTGTTCCAACGGTACTTTGTGCAACGACCACGCTCACACCGGGCAAAGGCTGGTTATCCGTGGCATCCAGCACCTGGCCGCTTACGTGGCGTATGCCAATGTCGTGTGCCCTTGGCAGGTCTGATAGCGGCGTTCCGGGCATTGTGGGACGGCCAAATCTCAGGTAATACGGCATGATCCGTGGCAGCGACTGGCTCTTGACCGGACTGGCCGACGAAACCGTAAGCTTAACATTCTCCCAGTCAGTTCCGCTTTGCTGTCTGATGTTGGCATTGTATGACAGCTCCAGTGTGCCATCCTCAGCAAAAATATCGTATGAGGGGAACCATCCGGCCTGTCCAACCCAATACCGCACCTCTATCGGGATTTTTGCCTGGTAGTCAGCCTGCAAAACAAATGTGAGTGAAGAAAATGCTTCCTCCTCGGGTTGCTTCAGCCTGGACTTTTGTTCATGCAATGCTTTAACCTGATGATTGACCTCAAGGATCTCTTCATTGATTAAGAGCCGTTGGTTTTCAATGTTCTTGATGCGGTCAAAAAAATATTCAAGCCCTCTTTGCAGATCGGAAGGTGCGATCCCACCTTCGCCCACCAGCTTCCTGTTTGCTTCAAGCACACTTTCTTCTTTTTCAAGAACGCGTATACTTGTCTGCTTTTGCCTGCGCTGCTTTTCGAGTTCGCTGATCTGGTCTTCGATGATTTGAAGGGAGTCCTTGTAGGCTTCATCATCCAGCACGGTATAAAACCCGCGGGACACTGACAGCACCCTGAAGCCACTGCCTGTTATCTGCACGCTTGC
>SKOK01000003.1 GCA_007120085.1 Bacteroidales bacterium
AGCGTACCCACAACGTAATTTCCGCCCGTAACATCTGCATCAAAAAGGCTTACGTTTTGCAAATGACCATCCACGCCCACATAACCCCATAATCCAACATTGCTGGTACCAGGCCTGTTGATCATCAGACCGTTTATCGCATGTCCGTTTCCGTCGAACTTGCCGTGAAAAGCATTGGCTGATGTACCAATTGGCATCCAGCCAGCACCCTGATTCCAGGGTGCCTCGTCGAGGTTGATGTCGGCGATTTGCAGGAAATGCTTGTCGGTGTGTGATGTGCCGAGGTACAGCCGCAGGTTGTCAAGATGCTCAGCGGTAGCAAGCAACCACGGGTCTTCGGCCGTGCCTGAGCCGCCACCGAACGCCCTCAAACCGGATGAAGACGAACCAAACTCCTGCTGGCTACTCATGGTAAAACCGGGTCCTTGTGCAGAAATTGCTATAAATATCGTGAAGTTCAGAATTAAAGCAAGTGAAAGGATACGTTTTTTCATAAGTTTTGGGTTGACATGATCAAGTCTCAATTCATCGAGGGCGCAGAAAATAAATATCGCCGCTTGGAATCACCGGTCATTGCGGTCGCAGCGGTGTAAAGTGGATACCATCCGGTTCCCTGCCTGCTGCAAAATGGCCTGTTATGCTCATATCCTCAAGATCGATGATGCTGACGGCATCGGAGCGCGTATTGGCCACATATGCCCACCTGTTGTCGGGGACTACCAGTCCGATGGGTATTGATGTTTCTTCAAACTCAGCGAAATAGCGTGTTTCATCCACTCCTTCAGGCACCGGCGGGGTCAGTTTGATGGCTGCCAGTTGCACGCGTTCTTTGGTATCGAACACGGCTATTTCACCGGATCGGGCGTTGCTTACCAGGAAATACTGTCCGTTGGGGGTGAACTTTGCCCTTATGGGGAAGTCTGCGCATGGGATGACATCCAGCACCTCCAGGCTATGCGTGTCGATGATGGTGATGGTGTTGTCGGCGCGGTTTGTCACCCACACCTCTTGGCCATCGGGGTGTACGTCAATGCCTTCGGCGCCTGCGCCGCTGTAAACCTGCGCCAGCAGCTCACCGCCCTCAAGGTCAAACACCGTTACATTGCCGGTGCGTATGCTGGGCACAAACGCACGGGTAAAACAGGGAGTGGCCGCCACCATGTGCGAAACATCCTGTTCGGTGTACAAGGCCTGCACAACCTCGCCCTGGACAACATCTACAACCAGCAGGTGGCGGCTGCCCTCGGCAGTTACCAGTATGTTGCCGGTTCCAGTGATCCACTGCATGCCATGCGGACGGGTGTGCTCACCCAGGTCAATGGTGCGGAGGAGCTTGCCTTCTTTTACATCATAAACCGAAAGGGTATTTCCTATCTGCTGGCGGTCACCATAGTTGCACACGACGGCAATGCGTCCGTCATCAGACACTTCCACCTCATGGGGTTCACGCCCGGTGGGAAGCACCAGCAGCACATCGCCGCTGCTCCGATCAATAAAATACACATCATCGCCGCTCTTTGAAGCGACGATCAACGTGCCTGAAGGTTCGCCGTTTTGTTCTGCCACAGGGCTGCGGCACGCACCAACGAATATCATCAGTGCAATGACAGCAATGATTTGTAATAATTTTCTCATGGTTAAAATGCTTTAGGTTTTATGTTATGAAACTCAAGTAGTTTTCCTGGTGAATGGTCATAAACCCAGCATTAGGATAAGCGCGCTGAAATTCGCCGGGAATCTTTGCTTCCTTTTTTGTCCACTTATACTCGTAGGCCATTAGTTGATCATCAAATTCTTCTATTCGATCAATTTCTTGCTTTGAATGCGTTCTCCAAAAATATTCAAAAACGAAAGTTTCTTTATAGTCCAAATACTTTTTTCTTTCTGAGTTAAGGTAGTTTTCCCACAACTGCCCTACGTCATTACGCATGTTGATCTTATTGAATGCATTGATCAAAGCATTACGAATACCATTATCAAAGAAATACCATTTTTTCATCTTGGTTATTTCATTATCCCTGTTTCTGCTGAACCCTGAAACGCTATACATTATGAACACTTTGGTAAACAAATCCATGTATTTATCGACGGTGTTCTTGCTGATGCCCACTTCCCGGGAAATTGCTTCGATTGATATTTCATTTCCCGTTCTAAAAGCAAGTTTTTGCAGCAAACCAATGATCTTGTCCCTTTTCTTAATGCCTTCGAATGCAAAAATGTCGCGTAAAAGCTGATTGTTTACCAATTCTTTTAAGTAGTCAATTTTATCTTTTACATTTTTTATGGAAGACAGCTCAGGATAGGAGCCATACACCAGCCTCTCTTCGAGGTTTCTCCTTGTTTCAATAAATGATTCATGGTAACTGAACTCCAATTGTGCAACAGGGTGCAAATACAAGGTTTTCATGCGACCGGCAAGAGGTTCACCGATTTGATTATTTATTTCGAATGCAGATGAACCGGTAATCAGGATTCTTATTCCGGGGATTGTATCCACCATCAGCTTGAGTTTCTTGCCAATTCCAGGAATTTCCTGGGCTTCATCAATGACAAGAAATTTAATGGTTCCCATTAGCCTTTCGTAGTTTGCTGCAGAGCGGGGTTCCAAAATATTCAACGTGTCAATGTCGTCACCGTTCAACAAAATGTGTGGCTCATTACATATTTCAACAATTCTTGATATAAGCCGCGTTTTGCCTACCCTGCGGGCACCCAAAACAGCAAGCACTTTACCAGGCCGCAAATGGTATAAC
>SKOK01000216.1 GCA_007120085.1 Bacteroidales bacterium
AGCCATTCAGAAACAGCTTGACAGCTATCTTCACCTGATGGTTTATGGCGAATTTGTGCAGGCACCGCAAACTGAGCTGGCTGAATTGCTGATCAAGCATCTGCCACCACACCTTGACAATGTATATTTTGTGAACTCTGGCAGCGAAGCCATCGAGGGAGCCTTGAAGCTGGCAAAGCGACATACAGGCCGCACGGAGATCGCCAGCTTTATAAATGCTTATCACGGTAGCACACATGGTGCTTTGAGTGTTACCGGCAACGAAAAGCTGAAAAATGCCTTCAGGCCATTGCTGCCTGGTATCAGGCATCTGCGATTTAATCTTGAAGAAGATCTTGCACAAATATCAGGACAGACAGCTTGTGTGCTGATCGAGACCATACAGGGTGAAGCAGGTGCCGTTGTTCCGGATGCCGGCTTTATGTCGGCGCTGCGCAAGCGATGTGATGAAACGGGTGCTCTGCTCATACTTGACGAGATACAGGCCGGACTGGGACGCACCGGAAGGTTATGGGCTTTTGAACATTATGGCATTGAGCCTGATATACTCACACTGGCCAAAGGGCTTGGCGGAGGAATGCCTATCGGCGCCTTCATTGCAAACCGGGATGTGATGCAAAGCCTGACAAACAAGCCAATCCTTGGGCATATAACTACATTCGGCGGCAATGCAGTTTGTGCCGCTGCAGCCAGGGCGACTTTCCAAACAATCATTGATCATAAGCTTTGGGAGAATGCCATGGAAGCAGAGCAAAGCTTTCGGGAACTATTAATACATCCACGCATCAGGTTTATCAATGGAAAAGGACTCCTGCTGTCGATAGGCTTTGATGATTTTTCTGAAAACAAGAAAATCATTGATCAATGCACCGCAAATGGCCTTTTGACCGACTGGTTCCTTTTTGCAGATCACGCCATGCGCATTGCCCCGCCGCTTAATATCAGCAGGAAAGACATCGAAAATGTATGCGAAATCATAAATCAATCAATTGATGAAGCAATTATTTGATTTATTCTAAGAATCTGTTTATCTTTATCCTTGATTATGATCAGTTCCATTGATGGAATATCAATTGTGTAGATCAGAAAAACTGGAGTGATGGCACGTCGGTTTATGGATACGGAATTAAAGCGCCTTTTGGCACAAAAGCCCCTGCAAAGCTTACCAGTATTGGGCTTTTTCGATAATTACGAATTGCAGCAATGGCTTCGGCATGGCGAATTCCTGTTGCTATGCGGTACGAGTGACTATACCTGGGCTTACCTTTGCGGGGATAACCCGGAGGACCTGTACGCTTTGCTTGAAAAGTATGATTTCCAGAGCCTTTACTTCGCAAATGTGGAAGAGTGGATGCTGCCCGTTCTTACGCATACCCGCAAAATTGAATGGAAGCTAAGCACGCATCGTTATTACCTGCCGGACAATAAAATTGTTGATCATCCGGATTATATCTCCAAGCCCCTGGATGGTTCAATGGCAAGTTATATCTTTGAAAGATCTGCATATAAGGATTTTACTTCAGAAGCATATATAAAAGAACGAATCGAAAAAGATGTCTCCGCCGGTATTTGGATCGATGGTGAGCTGGTAGGGTGGGGGCTCACGCATGATGACACCAGCCTGGGCTTTCTTAATGTCATCCCGGCATACCGCGGACAAGGACTCGGCGAGAGCCTGCTGCGTTACCTTGTTATCCTTAAACGACAAAAAAACAAGCCGGTATTTGTGAATATCGAACCGCATAACCATCAGTCTATAAACCTCGTGAAGAAACTTGGCTTTGCTTTTGACCGGGAAGTCAGCTGGGTGAAACTGAACTGAACTGCTAATCTTATATCCTTCCGATAATAAATAACTCAACCTCTTCCTGCCTCCGGATTTCCTGAAGCCACGATTTCTTTTTGGATGTTTTTTGCGAAACCCTTTGCTTGTGCAGGTCCATCAGCTGGAAATGCTCTTTGTAGCTGGTCAAAGCTTCTTCGATAGGATTTCTGGATGTGAGTCCGGCAAGAATTGCAAAATTTGAAAACATCAGCGCGATGGTTGTGCCCTTCGGGCATTTTTTTTGAAATTCATAAAAAACCTGGTCAAAAAAACCTGGCTCATAATAGCTGGCACGGTCTAAGGTCTTCTCAGGTGTTGAGGGTATCCAGGGTGGATTGAATACAACAAGGTCATTATTCTCAGGCTCGAAAGTGCCGAGCAGATCAGCAAGTTCCAGATGCAAGCCGCCCTTTATACGACTTTTGGTGTTTTGGATATCCTGCCTGACGCTGAAAATTGAATTTGGGTTAATATCAGTGGCGTGAACTTCCCGGATGCCACGCTTCAGCATCATAAAAGCAAGAATGCCGCATCCTGTGCCAATATCAATGGCACGTGTAAAATCATTGTTGTCGGCCAGCCATCGATCCAGCAACAGCAGATGATCATCACGACTCGGAAAATATACACCATAAAACGGATGCAACGGAAAATCAAGAACCGGGTAATGCACCCCCTTTTCATGCCACTGCCTGGCTCCATTTAACCCAAGGTAATCTGCAAAAGTGATTAGAAAAAGGCTTTTGTCAGGGTAAAAGTCATGTAACCATGGGTTGCCTGGCGCAAGATCCAGTTCCGGACGGTGATGAGAAACCCTTATCCATATTTGCGACTGATAACGATGCAGCACATTGCGCTGGCGCCGCCACCCCGTGTAGTCATCAGCAGGAAATGAGGCGGATACCTGCTTCTTTAACCAGGCATAAAA
>SKOK01000198.1 GCA_007120085.1 Bacteroidales bacterium
TGAAAGTACGCAAGGCAATGTGGTCGTGCACCACCTCTTCACCTTTGGATGTGAACAGTTCATAGATTCGCTTTGCGGATGGGTTCTGGGAGCTGTAGGTGTCCCAGAATTTTTGGAATGTGTTGTTGTATTGTTTCATCTGTTTATAATTGCGTTATGTATTGTTATTCAATGCCTTGTGTTCATTTTGTTTCATAGAGTTTCACAGAGTTTGACACAGAGTTGCACGGAGTTTTGTATCTGTGAGACTTTGTGAATGACTCTGTGTAACTTTATTTGTTCTCGCAGATTGACGCAGATAAGAAGCGCAGATTGACGCAAATTTTGTGATAATCATTCCCCTGTGTGTCAAAAACTTTGGCATAGGTGTTTCATTTGTTTGATTTTTGTTGAGACAGGTCAAGCCCTGTCATTACTGATAATGATACGACCTCAATCGACAATCGGAAATCGTCAATCGTGAATCTGTGTTTGCATAATATATGGCCCTAGTAACTGGAAACTTGCAATCACCGGGTTGTGGTCACTGTGTTGAAAATCAAGGTGAATGCCTTCTGCATTTAATGGTTTGATATTTGGTGATGCGATAAAAAAGTCGATCAGTGTTGTTTTGGTTGTGGCAGGCTCATAGGGTGTTATCACCCGGCGGTTGGTCGGTACGTTGGGATCATAAACAAAATGCCATCCGGGTAAATAATTGTCGGGGACGTACATCACATTCACATCATCAAAGATGTTGAAATAGAAAACAGGTTCTAAGCCCGGGGGGCACTGGTTGAAGTCGCCACCGGCGATCACATAGTTGCCCTGTTCGAATTCTTCAAGCAGGATGTTTTTAAGGTAGTCCATTTGCAGCTTGCGCAGAGTGCCGTCATCAAAGGCTGAGTTGTGGGTGTTGATGATCACCAGTTCCTTTCCATTATCCAGTGGATAGCGATTCATCATAAAGCATCGTTGCAGGTTGAAAAGCCTGTCGGGCCAGGGATAGCTTCCCGGGAAGCTGTATCGTTTGACCAGCGAAGGGGTTTGCTTGCCAGCAGTTAAAAGGCCTGAGGTGACTTTTCCCATGGGTGAATGCCAGGGCACAGGAACAAAGCGTACGTCATAGTTTTTTGCAAATGCCTGATGGGTTCCCGGTAATGCCCGTGCAATGCTATCTGTCATGTTAATGTAATAAGACCGGCGTGAGGCACGGTCAACTTCCTGGAACAGAAAAAAGTCAGTATTTTCTTTCGATTTGATGAAGGCAAGGATGGCATCAAGGTTTTTGAGTGTCTGCTCACGTGTAGTGCGCATTTTTTTCCCACCATCATAGAAAAAATCCATATCCTTATCGAGCCCTGCATAGCCCAGGTTCCAGGTCATAACTGAAAAAACAGCCGTTTCACTCATCTTATCAGCTTTTTCGCTGGTGAATAAAGCAGTAACCTCGTCGGGGTCGTAATAAGTGAGCTCTGCGTACGTAAGGATTAGTCCCAGTATCGCAGTGAGCGTCACAACCACAATGAAAAAGTATCTTAATATACGACGCATATGCGTTATAGCTTGAGTGATCAAAAATAGTATTTTTCGCTAACAGATTGATATAAAAATTACACATCCTCACATTTTGATTATCTTCGTGTTGTTTTTAAGGTTATCAAATTGTTTTTTGATTTTTAGACATATACGATGATAGTTGCTGAGAATATTCATAAGTCGTATGGCGCTTTGGAGGTGCTGAAAGGGGTTAGCCTGTACATTAATCGCGGCGAGGTGGTTTCGGTTGTAGGCGCTTCAGGTGCGGGCAAGACGACCTTGTTGCATATCCTGGGCACGCTTGACCGGTATGATGAAGGCCGTGTGGTGATTGCCGGGCAGGATGTTTCGGGTTTGAATGATCGCAATTTGTCTGATTTTCGGAATCGTCAGATTGGATTTGTCTTTCAGTTTCATCATTTGCTGCCTGAGTTTACTGCGCTGGAGAATGTGTGCATCCCGGCATTCATTGCCGGCGTTGGGAAGCGCGATGTAACAAAGCGCGCTGGTGAGTTGCTGGGTATTCTCGGTCTTGCTGAAAGGGCAGATCACAAACCCTCTGAATTAAGCGGGGGTGAGCAACAAAGGGTGGCAGTGGCCAGGGCATTGGTAAATGATCCTGCTGTGATACTGGCCGATGAACCCAGCGGAAACCTTGACTCCAAATCCTCGGAAGAGTTGCACGGTTTGTTCTTTAAGCTGCGTGACGAATTGCAGCAAACCTTTGTGATTGTGACCCACAACCAGGGTCTTGCAGACCTTGCAGACCGAAAACTGACCATTCACGACGGTCGGATCCTGTAATACTGCGGTCACCCAATCATTCCTTCAAGCTCATCTTCGCTGATTACCGGGATTTGCAGACTCTCTGCTTTTTTTTGTTTTTCAGGTCCCATCTTGTCGCCAGCCACCACAAAAGAGGTCTTCGTTGAGATGCTGCTTTTTATTTCACCACCATTGGCCTCTATCAGGGTTTTGATCTCATCCCGCGAGTATTTTTCAAAAACTCCCGAAACTACAAACGACTTGCCGGCGAGCGTTCCACCTCCAGGGGCAATGGATTGTTCCGCACTGAATTGAAGGCCTGCCTGCCTGAGCCGCTCAACGATCCGGATGTTGCCCAGGTCATCAAAGAATTCGTGTATGCTTGTCGCCATTTTTTCACCAACGTCGTCAACGGCAAGCAGCTCTTCAGTGCTGGCATTCATCAGTTTGTCAAGGCTCCCGAAATGCTTTGCCAGCTTTTTGGCCATTGTTTCGCCAAGGTGCCTGATGCCCAATGCAAACAAAACACGCTCAAATGGAACATTTTTTGAGCCTTCGATGGCTGATAAAATGTTTTTTACGGTTTTGTGCTGGAAGCTGACTTTTCTCTTTTTTCCGGTTAAAGTGTCTTCAATTACTTTTTCAAGGCCGATTATGTCATTGTATTTCAGATCGTAAAGGTCAGCGATGTTGTGGATCTTTTTATGCTGGATGAGCAGCTCCGTTTTGCCCTGGCCAAGGCTTTCGATGTTCATGGCCCTCCGGCTGATGAAATGTTCGATCTTTCCCTGTATCTGTGGTGGGCAGCTCATGCTGTTGGGGCAATAATGGATGGCATCACCGCTCAGCTTCGCCAGTGTTGTACTGCACTCAGGGCATTGTGTGATGAACTGAACTGGGATGGCACCAGGCTCCCGCTGGCCGGTGTCCACGCCTATGATTTTTGGAATGATATCGCCCCCTTTTTCAACATATACCATATCATTGAAGTGCAGGTCGAGCTCCTGCATTTTATCTGCATTGTAAAGGGATGCACGCTTTATGGTTGTACCTGCAACTGGCACCGGCTCAAGGTTTGCCACCGGTGTGACGGCCCCTGTGCGGCCCACCTGGTAGCTTACGTCAATGAGCCGGGTGTAGCCCTGCTCTGCTTTATATTTATACGAGATTGCCCAACGAGGAAACTTGCTTGTAAAGCCCAGCTCTTCTTGTTGGGCATAGCTGTTCACTTTGATCACCACGCCGTCGATGTCGAAAGGAAGCTTTGCCCGTTGTTTTCCAATCTCATCAATAAAAAGAAAAACATCCTCGATGCCGTCGCATTTTTTACGATGGGCACAAAGCTTAAAACCCCATTTTTGAAGCGCCTCCAGGCTTTCCCAGTGCGTGTTAAATGGCAGGTCATCTGCCAAAAGGCCATACACAAAACAATCAAGTTGTCTTTTGGATACCAGTGATGAGTCTTGCAGCTTCAGGCTGCCTGCGGCTGCGTTGCGCGGGTTTGCAAATGGCGTTTCACTTTGTTTTTCCTTTTCGGTGTTCAGTTTCAGAAAGCTTTGGTGTGGCATGAATACTTCGCCGCGCAATTCAAAGGCAGGCAATGCTTCCGGATGTTCGACCGTTAGCGGAATGCTCCTGATCGTTTTTATGTTGTTGGTTACTTCATCGCCCTGCACACCATCCCCGCGGGTGACGGCCCTGCTCAGTTCTCCATTCTCGTAGGTGAGACCAATGGCAACACCGTCAAACTTCAGCTCGCAAACATATTCGTAATCTTTACCCAGGGCCTTTGCCACGCGCCTGTCAAAATCAAGCAGTTCTTCACGGCTGTAAGTGTTGCCGAGCGAAAGCATTGGGTACTTGTGTTTTACCGCAGCAAACTTTTTGGTGATCTGCCCGCCGACACGCTGCGAAGGAGAGTTTTTGTCAAGCAGCTCCGGGAATTGCTTCTCAAGGGAAATCAGCTCTTCCAGCATCATGTCAAACTCATAATCACTGATAACAGGCTCTGCCAGCACATAATACCTGTAATTGTGCTCGTTGATCTTCTTGCTTAACGCTTTTACTTTTTGCCTGGCTTCATTCAATTCCATATGTTTGATGCGGGTTTAAGTTTTTGTTAAAGGGGGAACCGGTAGTATATTGAGTAGTGCAGCATCAGGGCGGCATTGTTTGATTTCCCGTAGCCGCTGATAAAGTAGGGTTCCATGTTAGGGTCAGAGGTGGAGGCGAACCTTACCCTGCCCCTCAGGCTCCATCCAAGGAAGAGGTTGTTCCAGATGCTTGTTTTCATCCCAAAGCCTGCTTCTATCCAGTGCGCGTGATAGGTTTCAGGATCAACGGAGGTTTCATAGTCTCCCCAGTTTGTATCGGAAATCAATATGTAGGGGGCTTCCTGTTTGAGTCGTCCATATCCGTAGCGTACCGAAAGCAGAACGTGGTCATTCGGGTTGTGGACGTCACCACCAAGGATTCCGATATCGATACCTGTTCTGAAAAAATAACCTTGTGCGTTGTAGCGGTGTGTCTCCCTGTTGACATCCACATTCAGCCATCCGGCTTCAGCTGCTGCAAAATAATTATTTCGCCACTCATAGTCGAAAGAAAGCTCAACCGGCATTGTTTCGGTTTCCATCAGCTGCCGTGCAAAGCCCGATACATCCAGACCAAGCCTGGCGGCCGGCCTGAAAATGGTATCATTCTGAGCCGCAGCTATGAGGCTAATTGATGATAAGGCCAGGATCAGGAAAATATACTTTAATATGTTCATCAAAGCTGTTTGTTACGTATGAGTTATTTTTTACAAGCGCCTCCAGGAAATGGGTGGTATATTTAACTTCTGATATATCGAAGAAGAGTGTGAAACCACATTCTATGGAAATGAGATGCTCTTCGCGGGCATACTGAAACCATAAGGTATCCCTCGATTCACCAAAAGAAAGCACAAAGGCACAATGGTCTTCCAGCGGGTTCAAAGGCAGCTCAATGACTGATACATTGTTTTGGTTATCATAGATGAGGTAGCGGGCGGTTTCATCCAGGGCGTAAACTGAAACAGAATTGACAACGGCAATTGTTTCGGTTTCCTGCCCGGCGATGTAAAACCCGATGCGCAGCCTGTTGGCTGTGGCTTCTTCGCATGGTTGATCATCAGTGCAAGCTGAAAAAAGCAAAAACACGGCAAATAAAAATAAAGCTTTTCCCAGGGAATGCATGATGCGTTTTTTTGACATTATCGATTCATGGCAAAAATACGAAAAATGCTACAGTAATATTTATTGCAACAAGCATATTCAAATCTATCTTTTTTGATATATTTGTGCCATCATAAAAAAACAAAAACAAAAACAAAAATATTACCATAAAAGCAATAGCATGCCAACCATAGAGATCGAAGGAAGAGTATTTGAAGTCGATGGCGACGGTTTTTTAACCCAACCCGACATCTGGAACAAAGAAGTTGCCACCCTCATTGGCCGTTACGACGGCATCGAAGAGATGACAGACAAGCACTGGGCAGTAGTGAATATCATCAGGGAGAATTTTGAAGAAAAGGGCATGGCGCCGATGATCAGGGTCATCTGCAAAAAAACCGGACTGAAGCTTCGTGAGATCTATGAGCTTTTCCCATTAGGCCCCGCTCGCGGTGCATGCCGGGTGGCAGGATTGCCGAAGCCCGACGGATGTGTTTAGGCGCAGGGATGCACTTCGACTTCGCTCAGTGTGACAGGGTAATGATTTATTATTCTTTAATTTTTGGTCATGGATTGGATTTATTGGGTTTTGTTGGCTGCCGTGGCGATTTGCTTTGTGAGTTTCACTTATCATTTTATCCGCCTGGTGCGGCTGGGAAGGCCCCGTGATCTTTCGCGAAAAGCCGGAAACACCGGTCCTGCAATCGTCTATTCATTTACTTCGGCCATGAGCCCCGCAAACAAGGAGTCAGCCTTCATGCACCTGCCAACCTATACGGCCGGAATTATTTTTCATATTGCCACTTTTGTGTCGCTGGCAACACTCGTGCTGATCCTGGCAGATGTGCCTCTCAGTCATGTATTTCGTATGCTGCTGGTATCAACGGCTTTCGCCGGAAGCGTCTCAGGGCTGGCAATTCTCGTGAAACGCATCGTTGACAAAAAGCTGAGAACGCTCTCCAACCCGGATGATTACATCTCCAATTTACTCGTAACCGTTTTTCAGCTTTTGACCGGCCTTGCGTTGCTGTTCGATAGCCTGTACCCGGCATACTTGCTGCTCACAGCTCTCTTGTTTTTATATATGCCCGTAGGCAAATTAAAACATATCATCTATTTTTTTGCAGCCAGGTATCATCTTGGCTTTTTTTATGGATGGCGGAATGTGTGGCCACCGAGGTAAATGTGCAAATTTTGAGGTTAGAGGTTGGAAATTAGATGGTTGAGGCTAGAGGGTTGAAAGAGCCCAAGGTTCGAATCATTATGTTGCGTGGCAGGATGGAGCCCCAAATAAACTATTTCTTAATGGAGAAAGTTAGTAAAGAGAAAATAGAGGCTGGATTGGAGGTGCTGCAGGCGCTGAAAGACAGCAAGCTGATCACACAGCTCAACAGCTGCGTGCATTGCGGGCTGTGTGCCGATACCTGCCTGTATTATTTAACCACCGGTGATGAACGCCTGATACCGGCGCGAAAGGTTGATATCGTGGCATCCATCTATAAGCGCTATTGCACATTTACAGGCAAGATAGCCCCTAAACTCGTCAATGCGCGTGATCTCGATGATGAAACCATTCGCGAGATGGTTGACCTGCTCTACGGCGCATGCACCATGTGCGGACGCTGCGTAAAACATTGCTCCATCGGTGTGGATATCGAATACGTGATCAGGGCTGGCAGGGAAATGCTTGCCCGGATGGACTATGTGCCTGCCTCATTGCAGGCTACAGTCAACTCGGCATTGGAGTCCGGCAACAACATGGCCATCTCGGATGAAGACTTTCTCGACACCATCGAGTGGATGGAAGAAGAGATGCAAGATGAACTTGATGACACCAATGCTTCAATCCCGATCAACCAGCCCGGCAAAGATGTGTTATATACCCTCAATCCTCGGGAGCCAAAGTTTTTCCCTCTTTCGATTGCTGCGATGGCCAAGGTGTTTCATGCTGCTGGTGAGAGCTGGACACTGTCCACCAACATGTATGACGTCACAAACTATGCTTATTTTTCCGGCAACCCTGATCACGGCCGTGTAATTGCACAGCGCATGTTTGATGAGATGTCGAAGATGGAGGCCAAAAAGCTTGTACTGGCAGAGTGTGGACATGGGATTCGTGCCAACCGCTGGGAAGGGCCCAACTACATCGGAGAAAAATTCCCGGAAACAATTACTTCCGTTGAACTGATTGCAGACTACATCAAGGGAGGTCGCATCAAAACTGACAAGAACAAAACTGAGGCCATTGTCACATTGCACGATCCCTGCAACCTGGTCAGGAGCGGCGGTATAGTGAACGAGCAGCGATACATTCTAAATCATACGGTCAAAAACTTTGTAGAAATGACACCCCACGGCACCGACAACTTTTGCTGTGGCGGGGGCGGTGGCCAGCTGGCGATGAGTGAATACAACGAAAGACGGTTAAAGATTGCTGAGATCAAAGCCGAACAGATCAGGAAAACCGGCGCAAAGATCGTGGCAACGCCCTGCCATAACTGTGTTGATCAGCTTTCGCAAATCAATGTAACATACAAACTGAATGTGCAAATCAAGACCATCGCCGAAATCGTCGCCGATGCACTGGTCTTTTAGCCATAAAAGCCTGTTTCGAAGATTCCGGATGCACAATATACGTAAGTACAAGGCATGCCTTGTCTCAACCAAAAAAGAATATCAGACCCTCAAATAAAAAAACCGAACTCCTAACCCCGAACTCCGAACCTTAAACCCCAAACCATGATTTACCTCGACAACAGCGCCACTTCTTTCCCGAAACCGGAGGTCGTTTACGACTTTATGTGTGATTTTTATCGCCACCACGGTGTCAGCCCGGGTCGTTCTGGCTTTGATGCTTCCATACAAACAGAAGAGATGGTGCACGAGACCCGTACGCTGCTGATGGAATTGTTTAATGGTGATGGTGATCCGAACAGGTTGACCTTCAGCTACAACGCAAGCGATTCGCTGAATATGATCGTACAAGGGCTTGCAGATAAAGGGGACCACATCATCTCTACCTGCCTTGAGCACAACTCTGTATTGCGGCCTCTTTATCATCTTGAACAGGAAGGCATTACTGAAACAACTTATGTTCCTTTCGATAAGCACGGTTATGTTGATCCTGATGATATCAGGAAAGCCATCCGCAAAAACACAAAGATGGTTGTGATGAACCACAGTTCCAACATCATTGGCACGGTTCAGGATGTAGGCGCTGTTGGGCGGATATGCAAGGATGCCGGGGTGCTGCTCGTGGTTGACGGATGTCAGAGCGCCGGCATCACACACGTGGACATGCAGACCATGGGGATTGACGTGTTTGTTTTTACCGGGCATAAATGCCTGATGGGGCCCACTGGCATAGGTGGATCGTATGTGATGAAAGATGTGCCGGTTCGCTACACCCGCTTTGGCGGCACAGGCGTTCGCTCGGCACAGTTGACTCATCTTACCGAGTTCCCTTATCGTTTAGAGTGCGGCACCTTAAACCTTTTGGGCGTGGCAGGACTCAACGCGGGCGTTAAATGGATTCATGAACAGGGCATGGCACAGCTTCATAAAAAGGAAATCATGCTTTGGGATCAGCTGCGGAAAGGCTTGCAGCAGATCGACAATGTGACCACCTACTGTGCAGAGAGCACTGAAAACCAAAACCCTGTACTAAGTTTTAATATCAATGGCGTAGAGGCTGGCGAAGTGGGCATGATGCTGGATGTTGACTATGACATCGCTTCGCGCACGGGCCTGCAGTGCGCACCCAAAGTGCACGAAGGGATTGGTACGGCCGATATTCACGGAACCGTTCGCCTGAGCGTTGGGCCGTTTAATACGGAAGCAGACATTGATGCCGCCATACTTGCTGTGAAAGAAACCGCAGAGGTTTTCGTCAGATAATGCTTCTTAGCTCGAAGCTCGAAGTTTTAACGCTTGAAGCTCGAAGGGTTCGCGGAAGATTGAACCAACAGCCAATAAAAAAAACCGGTGAAAAGATTTTTTCACCGGTTTTTTTGGATTATAACCCATATATTGTTATCAGCAATTTCTATTCAAAAGCTGCCAATGATTTGCGGATGATTTCCACGCATTCCATAATTTGCTCTTCGGTGATCACGAGCGGGGGTGCAAAGCGGATGATGTCGCCGTGGGTAGGCTTGGCGAGCATCCCATTTTCGGCCATTTTTACGCAAACATCCCAGGCTTCTTTTCCGTTTTTGGGTTTGATCACGATGGCGTTCAGCAGTCCCCTGCCTCTTACCTTTGTCAGCATGTCGGACTTGATGGCCCTGAGTTCTTTTCTAAGAATTTCGCCCAGGTGTTCAGCTCTTTCAGCCAGTTTTTCTTCTTTCACGACTGTGAGGGCTGCCATGGCTACCTTCGCGGCAACGGGATTTCCGCCAAAGGTTGAACCGTGTTCGCCGGGTTTGATCACCATCATTACCTCATCGTCGGCCAAAACGGCTGAAACAGGATAGATGCCGCCACTGATGGCTTTGCCAAGGATAACCACATCCGGACGCACGCCTGCGTGGTCGCAGGCCAGCATCTTGCCCGTACGGGCAATACCTGTCTGTACCTCATCGGCAATGTACAACACATTGTGCTGTTTACACAGTTCATAGGTTTTCTTGAGATAACTGTCGCAGGGCACATAAACACCAGCTTCACCCTGGATGGGCTCGAAAAGGAAGCCTGCCACGTTCGGGTCTTTCAGGGCTTCGGCCAGTGCATCTGCATCGTCATATGGAATGCGGATGAATCCAGGCGTAAACGGACCGTAATCCTTGTAACCGGCGGGGTCGTTGGAGAAAGAAACGATGGTGGTGGTGCGGCCGTGGAAGTTGTTTTCGCAAACCACGATCTTGGCCTGGTTTTCCGGAACACCTTTTTTCTGGTAAGCCCACTTGCGGCAGAGCTTGATGGCCGTTTCCACAGCTTCGGCGCCGGTGTTCATCGGCAACACCTTGTCGTATCCAAAATACTCGGTAATGAATTTCTCATAAACTCCAAGTACGTCATTATGGAA
>SKOK01000271.1 GCA_007120085.1 Bacteroidales bacterium
TATGTTGAGCTTTACAATCGCTCAGACAGGGTGTTCGACCTGTCGGAGATGTTGCTGGCATCCCTTGACACCATTGAAGATGTGCTGACATCAGTTCAGTCAATTAGTAAAGAAGCCTTGTTGTTGTTTCCGGGGGATTATGTGGTATTGACCAATGATACTGCTTCAGTTAAGCGCACATACATGGCTCCTGCTCCTGATGCTTTTCTTGAGTTGAGCGGAATGCCACGGATGACCAACGCCAATGGTTATCTTGTGCTTGCAACCAGGGGGCATCTCGTCATTGATGCGTTTATGTATTGTGAGTCAATGCATTTGCCCTTGCTGGCCACTATAAAGGGTGTTGCCCTTGAGCGCCTGAATCCTGACAGGCCGACACAGGATGAAAGCAACTGGCATTCGGCGGCTGCCGCGGCAGGTTTTGGTACGCCGGGATACATGAATTCTCAATACATGGCAAACTTTGCGGCAGGGAATGCCAGCTTCACAGTGTATCCAAAGATTTTTGCCCCGGATGGCAGCGGCAACAATGAAACATTAAACATCCATTATAAGCTTGATGAGCCCGGGTATGTAGCCAATGTGCGGATTTTTGACAATCGTGGCCGCATGGTGCGCACTCTCGTAAAGGGTGAATTGCTTGCCGCCATGGGGACAATAACCTGGGATGGCACCACTTCAGAAAGGCTGAAGGCACCAATAGGGGTTTATGTGATACATGCCGAGGTCTTTAACCACTATGGAGACGTGCAACATCATAAGATGACGGGCATTCTTGCAGGGCGGTTCTAACGAGTGTTGTTCCTTATTCAATCGTTATTGCCAGCGTTGCGATCCACACCCTTACACCTCTGATGGCAAGCAGGTTTTGCGCGCAGGCCTCAAGGGTTGATCCCGTCGTGATCACATCATCAATAAGTAAAACCGATTTGTTGATCAAGGCATCCGGCTCAGGTGTGTCAAAAACATCTGCCACGTTTTGCCAGCGGTTGAAGCGGTTCTTGCGGGTTTGGGTTTCGGTGTATTCTTTTCTGACCAGGAGATGCGTAAGACAGGGCACGGATAAACTGGAAGCTATGCCTCCAGCAATCACTGCACTCTGATTGAAACCCCTCGCTCGCTCTTTCTTAGGATGCAAAGGAACCGGAATGATGCAATCAATGTCCTGGTAATATGGCGATGATTTGATGCTGCGACCAAGCAGCTGACCAAGGTAAAAACCAAGCTGCGTATTCCCCTTGTATTTGAACTGGTGGATCAAGCGTTGCACCTTGCCCCTCTTCTGAAAATAATAAAGACAGGTGCCTGTTTCCATTCGCAGCCTGCCCCAGAAAATCTTAGTCAGCTGGTTCTCGCGATGCTTATGAAACCTTGTCTGGGGCAACAACACCCGGCAATGCAAGCACAGATGCTTTTCATTTGTAATTAACACAGTACCACACGCACAACAAGTTTCAGGATAGGCAAGTGCCGCAAAGTTTTTCAGGATATCCAAAAGAGTATGAAAGCCTTGCTGAAAAATCATATAAATTGTTTAAATTTGCCGGTTGAAAAACAGTTGGTTGAGTCATTTTGCAGATCATTGCACTGGAGCATAAAAAAAACAAATATACTCAATATCACTGCAGACATAAAATATATTTATATAAAAAATTGTGAGCGGTTAAATTAAGTTATTAAGTGGTAGCCTTTGCCATTTTAGCCTGCTTCAACATAACTATTAACAACATATCTAACTAAAAAATGGAAAATCAAGAAAACAGACGTGCCGGTAATACGAAGAAAAATGAAATGATATATCGCATTACCATAATCGTATTGGGTTTAATGGTTTTTGTGCTGGCAGTGTTGTGGATTACCAGCCGCCAAACGCTGAAAGATGTTACCCATGAGCGCCAGGTAGCCTTTGAACTGAATCAATCTTTGCAGCTTGAGCTTGACTCGGTTCTTGATGATTATTACCAGGTTAGGCTGGAGTATGACAGCATCTTGCTTGACAAGGATAGCATTATCCAGGCCAATGCCCGTGAGATACAGGGTTTGATTGCCCGCCAGGCAGATTATAACCGGATCAGGCGTCAGCTTAACCTCTTGCGTGATGTCACACAGAACTATGTCAAAGAAATTGACAGTTTATACACGGAGAACAGGGTGCTGAAGGCTGAAAATGTCCAGATGCGCGAAGAGATCCAGCTTGTCAGACAGCGCACCACGGAGCTCACCCAGGACAAAGCAGTCCTTGAAACCAAGGTGGAGGTAGCCTCTACTTTACGTGCCTACCAGATTGATCCTTTCCCGTTCAGGCTGCGCGGGCGCGACAGGGAGCATGAAACCGACAGGGCATCAAGGGTCGAGCAGATTAGAGTTTGCTTCCAGATCGCGGAAAACCCTATTACACCGCCAGGTGATTATAATATATACCTGCGCATTGCTGACCCCCTGGGCAGCATTCTTCGTGAGAGTGATGACTTTGCATATTCTTTTGTTCACGAAGGCGATACCTTGCAGTACTCTGTCCGAGATAGTTTTAACTATCAAAACCAACAACTAGGCAAATGCCTCACCTGGCATCGCATCGAGGAGTTTGAACCCGGGGTTTATACCCTGTCATTATATACAGATGAGTTCTGGCTTGGCGAGGCAGCACTTGAGCTGCGCTAAGATAGCCTAATGGATTAGAATAAAAGGAATTGATTTATGCTAATATCATATGATTGGCTGAAAAGCTATGTTGACTTCAGGGAAACACCCGAAGAGCTTTCAGCTTTGCTTACTGATTCAGGTCTTGAGGTTGAAGGCCTTGAACACTATGAATCCATTCGAGGAGGCCTTAAGGGCATTGTTACAGGCAAGGTGTTGTCGTGTAAACCTCACCCAAACGCCGACAAGCTGACCCTTACACAGGTGGATGTTGGCCAGGCGCAGCCCTTGCCCATGGTGTGCGGTGCGCCCAATGTCACTGAAGGGCAAAAAGTGCTCGTAGCGCTTGAGGGCACTACACTGTATATGGGGAAAGACCAACTCACCATCAAAAAGGCAAAGATCAGGGGAGAAGTATCACAAGGGATGATATGTGCTGAGGATGAACTGGGTCTTGGCGACTCGCACGACGGCATTATGGTGCTGCCGGAAGAAACAGCCGTTGGGCTGCCAGCAGCGCAGCTCTTTGACGTTAACGAAGACTGGATTTTTGAGATCGGACTCACCCCTAACAGAATTGATGCAGCTTCTCATGTTGGGGTGGCCAGGGATATCGTTGCCGTAATAAACCATCAGCAACAACAAAAACAGCTGGGACTGAAACTTCCTGATGTGTCTGGCTTTGCTCCCGACAACAACAGTCTTTACATCCCGGTAACGATTGAAGATGCTGAAGCCTGCCCCAGGTATTCGAGCCTGACCATCAGCGGTGTTACCGTGAAGGAATCACCCGGCTGGTTGCAACAAATGCTGAAGGCTATTGGACTGAAGCCCATCAACAATGTAGTGGATGTTACAAATTTTGTGCTGCATGAACTGGGACAACCATTGCACGCCTTTGACGTGGCAGCCATTAAGGGAAACAAAGTGGTTGTCAGGAAACCCGATAAGGACACGCCCTTTGTTACCCTTGATGACGAAGAGCTCAGGCTTAGCGGCGATGACCTGATGATCTGCAATGCTGAAGACCCCATGTGTATGGGTGGTATTCTTGGCGGACTGCATTCAGGCGTTACGGAGAACACCAGGGATGTTTTTCTTGAATGTGCCTGCTTTAACCCTGTAACAATCAGGAAGTCTTCCAAGCATCACGGCATCAAAACCGAATCATCATTCAGGTTTGAGCGGGGCTCAGATTTTGATATCACTCCCTATGCTTTAAAACGGGCGGCCATACTCATCAAGAAAGTGGCTGGCGGACAGATTTCATCTGACATTGATGATGTAATTGCCCGGCAACCAGAAGCTGTTAACATTGACTTAGAATTATCTCATGTGAATCAGCTCATTGGCAAAATGATCCCGGCACCGGAAATACAGGCAATCCTTGAAGACCTTGACTTTGAGATTCTTGAAGTTAAAGATGATAAACTCAGACTCTTGGTGCCCGCTTATCGTGTGGATGTAACACGCCCTGCCGACGTGGTGGAAGAAATATTGCGTATATATGGTTACAACAATGTGGAAATCCCCGGAAAGATGCACTCTTCCATTGTGATTTCACCGAAGCCAGATAAGGAGAAGCTGCAGAATACCATATCAGACATGCTTTCTGCCCGGGGCTTCAATGAGATCATGAACAACTCGCTCACCAAGGAAGCATATTACCATCACGATGCTTTTGAAGGCGACACCCTGGTGCGCATCCTGAACCCTTTGAGCCAGGATCTTAACGTGCTGCGCCAGACGCATTTGTTTGGAGGGCTGGAAAGCATAGCCTATAACCTGAACCGCAAGGTGCAGGATATGAAATTGTATGAGTTTGGCAATGTTTACAGGAGAGATCCCCGGGCTGGCGAAGATGTGCGCGAGCGCTACCCGGAGCGGATGCTGCTCGATGTTTTCATGACTGGCAAGTTGCAACCAGAAAACTGGCGTGCCCAGAATTCACAGCACGACTTTTTCGATCTTAAGGATGCCGTGTATGCCATTTTTAAACGCCTGGGTATTTCTGAAAAAAGGCTTACAACCAAGCAATTAATTGGCATATATCCTTTCGTGTTCGAATTGTTCATAGAAGTCAAAGGTCAGCCACTTGCAAGGCTTGGCAAGCTGTCCGACGTTGTTTTAAAGGGTTTTGACATCAAGCAGGATGTTTTTTTCGGAAGCCTTGAGTGGGATGAACTCATCAAGCTTGCAGGAAAACATCAGCTTACTTACGAAGAGGTGCCGAGGTACCCGGCTGTGCGGCGTGATCTGGCCCTGCTGCTCGACACTGGCATCAGCTTTTCTGAAATTGAAGTAATTGCCCATAACACCGAAAAGACGTTGCTTCAGAAGGTAAACTTGTTTGATGTTTACCAGGACGATAAACTGGGCGCAGGCAAGAAGTCCTATGCCGTAAGTTTTGTTTTACAGGCCGACAAAACGCTTACCGATAAGGAAGTGGACAAAATCATGGATAAGCTGGCCAAGGCGTACACCGAAAAGCTGGGTGCGGTTATCCGTTAAAGTGGTTATCCGATAATAAGGTTGTCTTTCGTTCCCGGCAATTGTATTTTAAAATACGGAGAACAAATTTCGGCGCGATCACAATGTTGCAGTTGCTTCAAGTTTCATTTGCCTTGCAACGTCTTGGGCTTCGCGGAATACGCGCAGGAAGTTCCCTGACCAGATCTTCTCAATATCTTCTTTTGAGTAGCCACGGCGCACGAGTTCGAGGGTGATGTTACCGAGTTCGGAAACATCGTAGCAGTCTTCGAGGTCACCGCCACCGTCAAAGTCGGTGCCTATGCCCACATGGTCGATGCCGATGAGCTCAACCACGTGATCGACGTGGTCAACCAGGTCGGACACTGTAGCCAGCGGCGCGGGGTATTTGCTGTTTGTCTCCCACCATTCGCTCCGGGCTTTGTCCATTTCTTCGTCGGTGAGGTCCTGGAAGTTATTCCACTTTTCCCTTAAGGCAGTGAAGGCTTCCTGCCGCTCGGGGTTGGGTTCCAGCTCTTTTACGTAGGCGCTCAGGATGCAAAGTTGAAGTACGCCACCATTTTTTGCCAGGGCGATCAGCATGTCATCATAGAGGTTACGCGGGTGGTCACAAATGGCACGCGCATTGGAGTGGGAGGCGATCACGGGTGCTTTTGTAACTTCCAGCACATCATAAAAGGCCTTGTCGGATATGTGGCTTACATCAACCATCATCCCCAGGCGGTTGAGTTCTTTAACCACCTCGACGCCAAACTCCGAAAGACCGTCGTGCGGTGGGGGATTGTTGTCGGTTGAAGAATCACAGATCTGGTTATGCCGCGAATGCGACAGGCCCATATAGCGGCTGCCCAGATCGTAGTATGTTTGCAGAAGGCTAAGGTCTTTGCCGAGCGGGTATCCGTTTTCGTTGCCAATAAACACAGCCCTGCGGCCTTCTGCGCGCAGGCGGGAAGCATCATCGGGCGTGAGGGCCAGCCCGGCTACATCCTGGTTTGCGTTTATCGCCGTGTGGATGTCGTCAAATATTGCAAGTGCCCGCTGGTGGGCCACGTCATAGGCTTCATCGGTTAGCGCCCCTTGCCCAAGAAATACGGCGAAAAACACGGCGTCAAGACCACCTTCCTCCATACGCGGGAAGTCGAGCTTGCCGCCACGGTCGCGGGGGTCGTTGCGCTGGCCGATATCCCATCCTTCGCGTTGCAACATCAATGGGGTGTCAACGTGGCTGTCGAGGGTGAGCACTTCTGCGTGGATGGCCGCAGCGCGCTGTTCAAGGCGCTCTTCCTGTGAGGTACAGGATGCCAGCAGAATAACAGTGAAAAAAACGGAAATAACCTTGGTCAAAGAAGAGTGAATCATAATTAAAAGCTTTGATAATACAGCCCAAAGATACACATTTTTGCAGGCAGGCTGAAAAACATATATTGGGAAGCCATCTTGGCCGTTTGTTTCAGGATACGAAGCAGGTCATATCATTCTGCAAAAATCAGAACCGTCCCGATCACATCCAGTACATTGATGACTCCATCACTGTTTACATCTGCATTTTCGAAACAGAATGGTTCAGGTGCCAGGCCAATGAAGTAATTTGAGATGGTGATCACATCCAGCACATTGACCACGCCGTCGCAGTTGGCATCGCCGGGTATAGGGCTTGGTGCTCCTGAAGTCCAGGCTACATCATCAATAAAGATAGGGCGCAGATTGGCCGAGGTGCCGTGCTTGAAGGCGATATAGCTGTGGTCTGCAGGTGATGATGCAAATGTAAAAGTGTGTTGTTCGTAATCAGCCAAAGCCGTGATGGTTGCTATTGGTATAAAGCTTGCGGCATCATCCGGATCCGACATGGTGCCGATGATGAGTGGCTCGGGGAATACCGCCACTTTGGTCCAGAAGCTCAACTCGCCGCCTTGCAGGTTGGCCAATTCAGGGGTGATGAGCATCAGGATATCGTTCGTGGTGGAATTATATAGCCGTGCTGCATGTTCGCCGGAGTAGGCATGGTTGTAAAATTGCCCGGCCTGGTAAATGCTGACGTTGGCAGAGCCCCCGGTGGATTCAATGATGGATGCCCACCCGGGCGGAAGTTCCGTGGATGCTTCAAAGTCTTCAAAAAACTCATCGGCCATGGCATATGCCGTGCCGGTAAGCAACACGCTGTTGCTGCCAATTGTGTTTTCTTCCACGACAAAGATGAGCTCTTCTTCGAAAACGCCTGCTGCATTCGGGTCAAAAGCAACTGTCATCACATCGCTCTGGCCAGGCAGAATGGTTGCCGAATAGTCAGCGTAGAATGGCGGGTTGACCTCGGTTTGTGCAATGACGAGCGGTGCACCGCCCAGGTTGGTGATTTGTATGGTGGTTTCGGCAGACTGGTTTACGGAAATTGTGCCAAAGCTGTAGCTTCCCGGGCTAACGCTGATCTCTGGCACGGCAGGCAGTTCTTCAATCAGGATATCATCGAGGTAAATGCTGCCATTGTTCTGGCTGTCGAATACGTGCCACCCAAAGCTAACGGTCATATCATCGGCCGGGGTGAAGATACTGAAGCCTTCCTGGTAAGTGGTGTTGACAATGTATTCATCAATGAATAACTGCGTATCCATTTCTCCGGACGACTGGCCTGCTCCCATCATCAATTTCATTTTCTGGGGGCTGAAAGATGTTCGGTAAAAGAAACCAATGCGGTAAGAAACATCGGCTTCCAGGCTTACTTCCGGCGAAAAAAGCCATTCATCCTTGGGTTGCCAATCTCCAAAAACGGCGGCGCAGTTTGGCGGTGAGTGGGCAAACACGCCATAGCTCACCCAGGTAGTGCCAGTGCCACTGACATTTTCGGCAATCCACCCATCCGGAAGCGTCGGAGGAGTCACCAGGTCAAAGTTTTCGCTGAGAAGCACATTTTGGCCATACAGTGCGTTCAGGCTTAAAAATATGCTGATGAGAATGATCGAGCGATTTTTCATGGGTCTGTGGTTTGGTTTTGTAATACTGCTTGAATACTGCTTGCTTATTTAGCGTTCGTTCCTTTAATTACCGTTTTACAAGTTTATACCAGCCCTGGCACCAGCTTATTTATTTTTTCCAGCAGCTCTTTTCCGCTCAGTGGTTTGGCGATGTAGTCGTCGCAGCCGGCTGCGAGTATCCGCTGCTCGTCGCCGCTCATGGCATGTGCCGTAACAGCTATCACAGGAACATCTTTGCGGATGGCTTTGATTTGCCGGGTGGCTTCTATGCCATCCATTACTGGCATCTTCACGTCGGTGATAACCAGGCAAATGCCTGGATTGGAACGAAAAGCCTCCACAGCTTCTTTCCCATTGGTTGCGGAGATCAAAGGAACACCAATATCTTCAATAAGCGTTTCCAGCAGGAATAAAGCCATGTCGTCGTCGTCGGCAAGCAAGATGCTTTGTTTTGGAGGCGTGTCCGGCTCATCAGTTTCGGCAAATGCAGCTGCGGTGTCTTTTGTTGTGCTGCTTTGTGCTAACGAGCTGCCGGTGTGATCTAATGCGGCAGTGCTCTCATTCCCTGATTTTTCAGATTTCGGAAGCGGAAAGCTGACATAAAACTTACTACCAGCATCCTTTTCTGATTCAGCCCATATTTTGCCACCAAGCTTTTCTACGATGCCCGCTGCAATTGACAAACCAAGCCCGCTGCCTTCGAAACCCCTGGTCATGGCAACATCTTCCTGGCTAAAGGGCTGATAGAGTTTTTCCTGGTATTCTTCGCTCATGCCTGATCCTGTATCTTTTATATAGAACACCATGGCATCATCCCGGACCATTAGGCCTATTACAACAGTTCCCTTATTGGTAAACTTTATGGCATTGTCAGCAAGGTGAGAAAGCACTTTTCTTATAAGTGCAGCATCGTTTTGAATGGAGGGGACGGGGATGTTTTCCGGGATGCTGGTTTCCAGTGTAAGTCCTTTTTCGGTACTTGCCGGATTTGCCAGGTTGCGAACTTCGTTGACTACCTGTACAGGTTCGACTTTTTGAATGTTAATTTCAAGGTTGTTAGACAGTATCATTGATATGTCAATGATCTTTTCGATGGTGTCGATGAGTCGCCGGCTGCTTTTATTCATGCTTTTCATGTAAGACCTTTTCTGATGGCTGGTAAGGCCTTCCTGGCTCAGTAACTGCCCGAAACCCAGTAATCCGTTCAGAGGGGTGCGCACTTCATGGGAGATATTGTTCAGAAATGCTGTTTTCAGGTGGTCGCTTGCTTCGGCCTTCTCTTTGGCCACCAATAGCTCATCCAGTATTTTTTTCTTCTCAGTGATGTTGGTGGATGAGCCTGCAATGTATTTAACAGAACCATCTTCAAAGATTGGGTTAAGTTCAGCATCAATGATATGCAGTTTATCCCTGTGCCTGATTGATAATTCATATTGGTGGGGTTGTCCGGTTTTTATACACTCTTCATAGTGTTTGATAATGTCATCGCCTCCTTTCTTTCCAAATAGGTCGTAAGGGGTTTTGCCAGCAGTATCCTTCTGGCTGTAGCCCGACATTCGCTCATAGGCGGCATTCGTCCTGACATACCTGTATTGTCCGTCGCCACAGACTTCCACCAGGAACATGGCGCTTTGTGTACCGTTGAATACGACTTCGTATTCATAGGACAGGCGGGTGACCTGTTCTTCCGTTTTTTTCCTCAGGAATAGTTCTCCCAGTTGCTTGGCGATGCCTGAAATAAGGTTGATAAAGTCTTTGTCTTCATCTTTTTTCTCTTTCAAAAAAAAGACCATCACATTAACGACCTGATCATCGACGATCACAGGGATGGCGACGCCGGCACTGAGCCCAAAGGTGATGGCTCCTTTGGCACGATGGAAATCGGGATAGTGTTTAACATCTGGAATCCAGACAGGTGTTTTTTGTTTCCAGGCTCTGCCCGGCAGACCGCTGCCATAAGAAAAGGAGTATTCCTGGCTGATTTTCTGAAAGCCTTGCAGATTCTTATCGGAAGTATATCTGGCATTGCTGTAAATCAAAATATCCCGGGCAGCATTGGGTTCCCAGGCCTCGCCGATGTTCCAGCCAGTGATGTTGCATACGTGTTCAAGTGTGTTTTGCAGGCCCTCAGTATAGGATTCAGCCCTGCTAACAGCATCAATGACAGCATTAAGCAGTGCGATGGCATTTTTTAATTGCTCTTCAGCCTTCCCCTTTCCGGAGTTCTCCTGATGAAAATCCAGTGAATGTTCCGGTGTGCCTGGTTTATTGCCGGATTGTTTCCTCACGGTGTAGTAAGTTTTCCGTTATGCCACAAAAATAATAAAAATTAATGCTTAAAGCCTGATTGACGTTTCATATTATGAAA
>SKOK01000100.1 GCA_007120085.1 Bacteroidales bacterium
AACGAAGCCCTCGCCGCGCTGGTGGCCGTAGTGCTGATGGCTCCCTATTATGCCCTGTTGTATCGCTACAGGCATAGGCTGCGAAAAACATTTCACTTTTACATTAAGGACCAGTAAAACAGTTTTTTACTCCACATCGAGCCTTGTAAATCATTATGACAAGATAATTTACTCACTGCCGTTTTGCAATTTATACCAGTTCTAAACAAGATTGTAAGGCTCTGTAAATCAGTTATTATTTTTATTGCAATTATTTAGGTCCTTTGTAAGTGTCTGAAATACATATTGTTATTGCAGTGCAAAAAACTACTGTTTAATGCTGTGGATTTCATTATGTTTTCTATTTTTGCCCATGGTTTGATGTAAACTGTTTAACAACGCTGTATTTTAGCAAACCTGATCTTTTTCATTCATTAACAAAACCTCGAGTTGTGAACGAAATATTTAACGAAATCACCTTGCTTTCAGTAGTTTCCTTAGGCGCCATAGGCAGTGTTGCGGCTATCATCCTGTTTATGGTTGCCCAGAAATTCAAGGTTATTGAAGACCCCCGAATCGATACTGTGGAGGAAATGTTGCCTGGTGCTAACTGCGGTGGCTGTGGGTTAGCCGGCTGCCGTGCCCTGGCAGAGGCCATCGTAAAAGCGGAAAGTCTGGATGGGTTTAACTGCCCGCCCGGCGGTAACGATGTGATGCAGGACATTGCCAAAGCGATGGGCTGGGAAGCTGAGGCGCAAACCCCGATGATTGCGGTTGTGCGCTGCAATGGAAGCAGGGAACTTGCACCTCCCAAAGTAAAATACGAGGGAGCCATGACCTGCCATTTTGCCCATAGCCTTTTTTCAGGCGAAGGTGGCTGTCCTTATGGATGTCTCGGCTGCGGCGACTGTGTGCGTGCCTGCACATTTGATGCTATGTACATGGATGAAATAACCGGTTTGCCGGTGATCCTTGACGACAAATGTGTTGCCTGCGGCGCCTGTGTGAAAGAATGTCCGCGCAATATCATCGAAATGCGTAAAAAAGGCAAAAAGGATCGCCGCATTTTTGTTTCCTGCATCAATGAGGAAAAAGGCGGAGTAGCGCGCAAAAATTGCCAGGTGGCCTGCATCGGTTGCAGTAAATGCGTTAAGGAGTGTAAGTTTGACGCCATCACCATGAATAATTTCCTTGCGTATATCGACTATGAGAAATGTACCCTTTGCAGGAAATGTACCCCGGTTTGTCCAACCAACGCGATCCGTGAGCTGAATTTCCCACCAAGGAAACCAAGGGTTGAGAAAGAGAAGGCGGAGGTGCCAGCCTGATGTTACTGACATGTGATGCTGATCTGCATTTGGTTCAGCCTCAATTGTTTTGAATGATGAGTAAACATTTAAATATTAAATAACGGAGCTTTGAAGACTTTTGCCATGGGCGGTGTGCATCCGCCAGAAAATAAGTTTGCCGAAAAAAGTGCCATTGAGCGGCTTGATCCGCCCAAAAGTGTTTCCATACCCATCTCACAGCATCTTGGTGCACCGGCGAAACCGGTTGTGGCCAAAGGTGACAAGGTCGTAACCGGACAGCTGATAGCAAAAGGGGAGGCCTTCATCTCAGCCAACATCCATTCATCTGTCTCAGGCACGGTTGCCAAGATTGATGAAGTGATTGACACCAGTGGTTATCGCAAAAAAGCCATCGTGATCAATGTGGAAGGTGACGAATGGCTTGAAGGCATTGACAGGGATGAAACGCTGATCAAAGATTGTCCGCTGAGCAAGGAAGAGGTCATTAAGAAGATCAATGACAGCGGTGTTGTGGGGCTGGGAGGTGCAACTTTCCCGTCGCACGTGAAAATGATGGTGCCGCCCGGCAAGAAAGCCGAGTACCTGATCATCAATGGTGTTGAATGTGAACCCTGTCTTACTGCTGACCACCGTTTGATGCTCGAAAAGGGGGAGGAGATGCTCGTTGGGATCACCATACAGATGAAGGCACTAGGCGTGGACAAGGCCATTATTGGTATTGAGAACAACAA
This sequence comes from Bacteroidales bacterium, assembly GCA_007120085.1. Classification (GTDB taxonomy): domain Bacteria; phylum Bacteroidota; class Bacteroidia; order Bacteroidales; family UBA7960; genus PUPG01. The sequence continues at coordinate 2,021 of SKOK01000100.1, forward strand.
GCCTGACGCCGTTGCCCATCTTAAAAAGCTCGCAACGGGCTACCAGGGTATTTCTGTTGAGCCATTGCAGGTAAAATACCCCCAAGGGGCTGAGAAACAACTGATAAAATCATTGATAAACAGGGAGGTACCATCCGGAAAGCTACCCATTGAGGTGGGCTGCGTGGTACACAACGTTGGGACTGCTTTTGCCGTATATGAGGCCGTTCAGAAAAACAAACCCCTTGTAGAGCGTGTCGTAACCGTCACCGGCAAATCCGTTAAGAAACCATCAAACTTCCTCGTGCGGATCGGAACACCAGTTTCAGCGCTCATTGAGGCTGCCGGTGGTCTTCCGGAAGATACGGGTAAGGTGATCAACGGAGGTCCCATGATGGGGAAGTCACTGAACGATTTAAATGTACCAGTTACCAAGGGGACATCGGGAATCCTCATTTTTACTGAACAAGAATCTCACAGGCCACCCGAACAGAACTGCATCCGCTGCGCCAAATGCCTGACCATTTGTCCGATGGGGCTGGAGCCATATTTGTTAGCCATTCTTTCTGATAAGAAGCGCCTTGAGGAGTGCGAAGAGGAACGAGTCATGGACTGCATGGAATGCGGATCCTGCCTGTATATCTGCCCATCCGGCAGGCCGCTGCTCGACCAGATGCGCGTGGGCAAAGCCAGGGTCGGCAAGATGATGCGTGAACGGTCCGCTTCATAAACACA
>SKOK01000242.1 GCA_007120085.1 Bacteroidales bacterium
CAGGTCCATTCCTGAAAAGGACAATGGCAGCAGGTCGCTGATTTTTTCGATCACGATAATTTTGCCATTCTCTTTTCCCATAAGCATTTTCAAAGGTTTTTGCTGCAGGCTTTCATATTCGAGGAGCACCTGCCGGCAGGCGCCGCAGGGTGATACGGGGTCTTTCACTGCGAGGCGGTTGGAGCGGGCGCTCACGGCGATTTTTTGCATGGCGACGCCCGGGTGATTGGCCGAAGCTGCAAAAGCAGCAACTCTTTCAGCGCATAGACCACTGGGGTAGGCACCATTTTCCTGGTTGCTGCCCTTCACGATCACGCCGTTTTCAAGCAAAATGGCCGCACCCACATAGAATGCCGAGTAGGGTGCATAGGCGTCTTGGGTCATCTCACGCGCCAATAACATCAATGCCTGTTCGTCAGCCGGTAACATTGAAATATCATTAAGCTCGTAATAATGAATGGACACATCTCTCTTTATCATCAATCGGAATTTTAGTTTCTAACTGCCCAAAGAAATATCATGCCAGGTTCAGACCAGGTAACGAATGTTTTGATGATTGCCACCTGCCCGAACTACCGTGTTGCCGGATGTCAACCAGCCAAAAAACAACGGTTTTGCAATGACTCATATTCATTTGGCGTGATTACTATGTTAATTATACGCAATTTGAGGGAAAATGTTGGATTCTGCACAAAATTTTCATAAATAAGGGGGATATGCCAGTTTTTTTTACTATATTTGTGTTATATATCAAAGAATGGTGATTTTATATCATTATTTCTTTTAATTGATTGTTTAACCTTAAAAATAAATACCATGAGCAATTCAAATGGAAAAGTTTTATTCGGATTCATTTTCGGTGCTGCCGTAGGTGTGGCAGCCGGACTATTATTTGCGCCCAGCACTGGCGAAGATACCCGCCAGCGCATCAAGGAAAAAAGCAAGGAGTATTCTGATGAGCTTGCCAAGCAGCTTGACGGCAAGATTGACGAACTGAAAAAATACGTTGGACATGTGGCTGATGACGCCAAAGCACGCGTAGATGAGGCCAAGGCCCGTGTAAAAAAAGCTGCACCGGATCCTGAAAAAGTTGAGAAAGTAGAAAAAGCCGTTAAGGAATAATCCAAATCTCCCCCACCTTATGGATGGAAAAGAAATCCTGGGGCACATTGCCAGCTTGAAGGACAATGTCCGGCAATACCTCGAGACCAAAATCTCGTATTACGGGATATTGGCCTTCGAGAAGGCAGTGAAGCTCCTAAGCCTGATTATGGCCAATGTGGTCATAATCACCCTTTTGCTGCTGGCACTGTTGTTCCTGTCAGGTGCCGCCGCCATAACCATTGGCGAACTGCTCGGTACTCCCATTTGGGGCATGCTGATCGTTGGCGGTTTTTACCTGCTGCTGTCACTCTTTTTTGTCGCTATGCGAAAAAGGATATTCGGACGCATGGCCATCAAGGCAGTGTTGAAGATGTTAGTTGATGAAGATGCAGAAACCAAATAAATAAGCAATACTACCATGATGCTATCCGGAAGTTTGAAAAGAATCAAAACACTGCAGGACCTTCGCACTGAAAAGCTGCGGCTTCGCTATGAAAGCATGCGCGCCGAAGATGCCCTCAACGACAGCCTGTTCGCCATCGAACGGATGTTCTCCATATTCAACCTTATGCAAAAAGCAGGCACCAGCTTTCAATATGCCTTCAATATGGCCACCAGCATCAGCAGCTTCTTTGGCCGCATCTTCGGAAAGAAACGCAAATAGAGCTATCATTCCTACAACCACGCCACAGAATAAAAATTCCCCTCTCCCCTGTAACATTTTAGCGTGGCAAAGCGTCACACCCCTGAACACCATAGAAAACAAGATTATCCTGAATCAATGACAACGGCCCAGTACAATCATTGTGTGGATGTTTATTCAGACGGAGTTTATCGCTTCATCCTGAAAAACATTGGCGACGAAGACAAAGCACGCGACATCGTGCAGGACAGCTTCGAGAAAATGTGGCGAAAGGTAGGTGAGATCAACCACGAAAAAGCACGCTCATACCTCTTTACCACCGCATACCATACCATGATCGATGCCATCAGGAAAGACAGCAAACAAGAACCACTGGACGATACCAGCTTTAACCGGCACAGCCATGAAGAACATTACTCAGGACTTAAGGAAATCCTCGACCAGGCACTGGAAAAGCTGCCCTCCATACAGCGCTCCGTTATTTTGCTGCGCGACTATGAAGGCTACAGCTACCAGGAAATCGGCGATATCACAAACCTGAATGAATCACAGGTGAAAGTGTATATCTACCGCGCCCGGGTGTTCCTGAAGAATTACATACGACGAATGGATGTGGTCATATAAAAGCTGGAAGCTGGAAGCTCGAAGCTGGAAGGAAGAAGATAGAGGTTGGAAGTTAGAAGATAGAGGTTGGAAGTTAGAAGAATGAGGAGGGAGGTAATTGTTTAACTGTTTAATTGTTGAAGGGTCTGTTTGGGCTGCGAGATTCTTCGCTAACGCTCAGAATGACAGGGGGCTCAAAACCAGAAACCAGAAACCATAAATTAGAAATTAGAAATTAGAAATTATTGACGAGATGATGATCACCAGGAACAACTACATGCTTTACTTCCTCGATTACTACGAGGGGGTGCTTCCCGAAGGGGAGCAGGAGGAGCTTATGCGTTTCCTGGATGACCATGCTGACCTGAAGGTGGAGTTTTTTGA
>SKOK01000292.1 GCA_007120085.1 Bacteroidales bacterium
AAACAAAATGGTACACCAATTCCGGGTATTCTCTCGAGACACTACGAATAGAGCCTCTAGTCCACACGCTCATGATCTTCTCCATCGAAGTAAAAGGCCCCCGTCGACAACGAGGGTTGCGAGGGCGAACCCAGCCGCGCCCCACTTGGTCAAAGGATCATCCGATGTCGCGGCAACGTAGGTGAGAAATGGAATCCCGACGAAGACGGCCAACGCCTCGGTCGCCTTGTGAACGGCTACCTGCTCATCGGAGATTGTGACTTGGGCGAGCATCAGTAATCGTCCACGTCTTCCGGCACCCAAACTTCCGTTTCGCCGCCCACGGACGTATAAACGTAATCTCCCTCGTAGCCTGCCTGTCGGGCGGCTCGACGAACACGATCCTTGTTGACCTTCAATTCGCGAGCAACGGCTTCGATGACAAAATCCATCGAGATTTCTTCCTCTGTTGTCGGGACTCGGCCGCCTCGATTGCTCAAGCGGTATCCGTCCATCTTGTAGGGCTCTGGGAGCTTGACGCCCGGCAGCCCTTCCCAATCGCCATTGACAGCAATCTCACCTCCGAAATCGGCAACGATGATCGCACCATCTTCCTCCTCGTCGCTCGGAGTGCTCCAGGCCATAGCGGCTTGAACATTGGCCATAAACTCGATCGTGTTTTCGATCTCGCTGGTGATATCTTCGCAATCGACGTACTTGCTCATCTTCCAATACCTCGTTCTTCGAGCCGCTTCTTTAGCTCGTCCAGAGTTAGTTTGCCGGCTTCGGCCTTAGATGCTTCGTCGATAAGTTCATCTAGAACGTGGTAGCGCTTTGACGAACGTGTGGCCAGAGCATAAATCGCCACCAAAGTAGCGACCAGGAAAGCCGCTAGCAAAAGGTAGCAGGCGTCGTTCATTTTCTCGTCACCACCAGAAGCAACAGCAACCCCGCGCCCGCGAGTGCTCCGCTCCCGATCCAAAGCTTGGTCTTGGTTGTCATTGGCAAGGGGTGTGTAGCTCGATCCAACTCGTTTCGAATGTTGGCGACCCTTATTGCCGCAAGCCCCTCGGTCTCCATCTTGTTCACCCAGCCGCGGGCCGCTGCTATCTCGTCGGCCGCTTGTTGCTCGCGCCCTGCCGACAAATGATTCATGGCCTGATTCAGAGCCTCGTATGCAGTTCGCGAAAAGGTCGCGATTCGCGTATTCGGATCATTTCGGTACAGGTTGATTAGGGATTGTGCCGCATGTAGATAAAGAAGCGGATCGCTCATCGCCTATTTTCCTTTCTTCTGGGTGGCCGCAATCGCATCGCCAACCGCGCCGGTAAGCGACACCAAGCCAAGTAAGCCTGTTCCTCCTTTGACGACAGTGCTCTTTGTCCTCGCAGCGATCACAAGCCAGAAAGCGGCGAAGGCCAAGCTACCCAAGCCAGAGACTAGGTGTGTGCTCGGCTTCCACTCGTCCTTGTATGAAAAAAGCGCCAGTTCATTTTCTTCGGGCAATATCATCTTATTCTACCTCCAGTTTATCCAGCACAGGCTTCGCCACGGCACTATGGAAACCGGCGGCTCCCAAGGCCACACCGAGACCGAGCAAACCCGCCTCGAGAATGAGCATCGGATCTCCGGTCGACACCGCCGATGTAATACCGACCGCGATCCCCAAAAAGGCTACGATCAAGCCGCGAAGGCCTCTATCCAGCTCGGCCAGCTTATCGGAGACATAGGGCACTCGAAAGCCTTTGCGGTGTAGGACCACCTGAAGAGCCGCCCAGAAGCCCAGAGAAGCTAGGGCATACCAGCCTGCGCCCGCCTGATACAAAGCAACAATCGCAGGCAGAACAGCGGTGAGAGACTCAGGATCCGCAGCCCAAACGAGCATGGGAAAAGCGAAAACGAGAATAACGAACGCGATCTTTTTCATCGTGTACCCACCCCGAAAAAGAGGAACAGACCAACCCCAATCAGGGCAGCCATTCCTAAAGTAGTTAGTTTACCTGCGGGCTTCTTTTCTTCTGCGGCTATCACGGCCTCTTTTAGAATCATGTAAACCTCCTGTCTGTTTCTATTTCAGTACCAAAATCCCTAACAAGGTTGCACCAGCACCGTACAGCGCCGCAACACCCCAGGAAAACGGCCTCAGCTCTCGCCTAACCGCTCGAAGTGAAGCCAACGCCTTATCGCGATGCGTCGCTACGTGGCCCTCGAGCTTGGCGGATTTCATGCTCTTATACCAACCACGAGCCCAAATCTCCTCGATAGCGAATCGAACGGTCGCATCATCCACGCCTACGCGTTGTCGTGCATGAATCACGCTCGCCAATGCATTGAAGGCTGCGTTATGGGCTACCCTCTCCTCCGGCGTTATGCCGCTGACGCCGCTCTGTGTAATATCGAGGAAGTTATCCAAATCAGCGTGTGTCCGGTTGAGTAGGTTGTTCATGTATTGATCCTCAGCCCACAAGATCGGGCATATTCGAAACGCTCTGGGTAAGTGAGTATTGATTTTGGATGCGTTCCCGCTTGTTTAGCGGCGGACAAGCGGAACATCGATAGGTTGAAAAGCGAGCCGGGGCACTCCTTATCCGGCCACTGTTTGGATGTTACCTTATTCTAATGACCTTCGATAGAGTTGGCTGACCAGTCGAAAATCCAAGCCAGCAAGCCCACGATCGTCTGTGCAGACAAGGCATCCAACAAAGCGAATCTAGGCCCGCCGCCCGGGCGCTCGTCCCCGTGGATA
>SKOK01000064.1 GCA_007120085.1 Bacteroidales bacterium
AGAGGCTCGCCAGATGCGTTTTCGATGGGGTTGGTCCAGTTGAGTTCAGCTGCCAGATCACCATTTTCGTCTGCAGTAACACTAAAGTTTGTTGGTGCTGCGGGTGCTTCGGGGTCGGCCATGTGGTAAATGAGTTCCAGGAGTGCTGCGTGGGCATTTACGCGGCCTGAACCTAATTGTCCGATGTAACCGGGGTTGTTTGGATAGATGTTGTCGGTTGTGCTGACAACCATGTCCCAGATTTCTTCACTGGTAAATTCGCCGGGGGCGTGGGATAGCAATAGGGCAACAACGCCTGACACGTGTGGGCAGGCCATCGAAGTGCCCTGGTAAAAGCCATAGCCTGAATTTAATGTGCTCAGTACGCCTTGCGTGGTAACACTGTTGGTTTCGCCGCCGGGTGCTGACAGGTCTATGTGTGTTCCAAAGTTTGAGTACCATGCAAGCTGGTCGTTGTGATTGGTGGCTGCAACTGCTTTGGCGCCGGAATAGAATCCCGGATAGTTTGCCCCGGAATTGCTGCTGTTGCCTGCTGCAAAGATTGTGAGGCCACCTTCCATAACATCGCCCCCTCCGTTGATGTTAAAATAGTCTATCGCATCGAGCACGGCCTGTTCGTAGTAGCCTGTGGAAGTGTAACCCCAGCTGTTTTGTGAAATGGCTGCGCCATTGTCAGCTGAATAAACGGGTGCAACAGCAAATCCGCCTGATTGTCCCCAGCCGGGTTCAAATACCTGTGATGACATCAGTGCCACACCGGGTCCGTTGCCCCAGCCACCTGCGATGCCGCTTACGCCAAGGTCATTGTTGGTAACGGCAGCTATGGTGCCGCCAACGTGTGAACCGTGGTCGTGGGGAATGATCGTCGGGGTGTTGCTCACAAAGTTATAGCCTACACCTTCCCAGATATTTCCTGCGAGGTCGGGATGTGTGATGCCTATGCCACCGTCAACAACGGCAACGATAACCTGTACATTCCCGGTTTCTATGGTCCACGCCTCCGGAAGGCTGATGTCAGCACCGATGAGGCCATTTGTCTGACCGGTATTGTGGTAGTGCCATTGCTGATCAAACTGGGGGTCATCAGGAAACAACATGGCGCCATCCCTGTTTGTTGCATCAAGACTTTCACTATAATTCAGTGGCGCTTCACCTTCGTTGGGAACATTGCCGATGAGCTCTTTGCTGTAATGTGGCTCGGCAAAGGATACTTCCGGAAGGAGCATGTAAGCTTTTACCATTTCAATGATGTCAGCTGATTCATCAACATAAAGGTCATACCAAAGATGGAAGCCCCAGAGTTGATGGCGCTCGGTAAACCTGTTGTTCAGTGCTGGCGTATCAAAGGTTTTGCTTGCATCAAAAACCTGGAACTGGGCATTCAATGCATCTACGCCATCGAGTCCGAGGGTCAGTGCACCTTTTTCTGTGCGCCCGGGTTCAATCTCAGAGATGTTTTTGTAGGCGGCCTCCTCAAGTTTGATCCGGATGACGCCTTTTTCGTAGGCTTCTTCGGGAACATTGTTGAGGTCAATGGGTGGGCGTTCGCCGCGCACCACCGGCCTGTATTGTGCAAATGCCTCCAGGCTGATGGAAAACAGCATGGCAAAAGCAGCAATAAGGTAAATGTTTTTAAAGCTTAATCGTTTTGATCGGGATTTGTTGTATGTGAATTTCATGATGTAAATAAATAAGTTAGAAATAAGAATTCGACAAAGATAGGCATTTATGCCTTTTATTGGGCAGGCATCAGGAAATGAAGCTCTTAAAAGCTGTTAAAAGATTTTGATTCCCTGTTCAGGCTGAATAAACCCATGATATATTCACGATTTTTTTTTAATTTTACCGATCAAGTTGCGGTATTTTAATTCAACAAATAGAAAATCAAAAAAAACCACATAATGAGGCATTTGAAAAATTATCTCTTTGCAGTGCTGCTGGCGCTTCCTTTTATTTCGGCAACTGCCATAATTGATTTCGGTAAAAATACCGGCAATGTTATCTATGTTGAGGATGTCATTTCAGTCCCTGAAGATCTGATCCAACTGGAAATAATGGTTGACAATTCTGACGAATTCATTGCCTTTTCATTTGATCTTGTATTCCCCGAGGACATAATGACATATAATCCAGACCCTGAAGTAACCTATCTAAGCGATCGTGCCGTAGATCATTCACTGTTTGCAACCTTGCTGGAGCCTGGACTATTGCGTGTTTTGGTCTTTTCATTCACTAATTCTGCTTTTTTCGGGAACAGCGGTAGCGTTGTCAGCCTGGGCTTCTTTGTAAATGCTGCTTCTGAAGTTGCAGATTACCCCCTGATCCTGGTTGATCCGATACTGGCAAATTTAGAGGAAGATATCCTTGATGAGTCTTTTGATGGAACTTTGTATATAGTAGTTGATGAAGCTGAAATACCTGACATTTTGGTGATTGATAACACTGAGGTTGCCAGCGGGGAGGTTGAATGTTTTAACGCAACCCAAAGCATCATTACTGCAGGTGAGGATGCTTATTTTACCGTATGGTCAGGTGCTAATGTTACCCTAATAGCCGGCGAAAACATCAAAATGCTGCCTGGTACGCATATCCACGAAAATGCATCCCTGCACGCATACATTGCCCCCGATGGCCCATTCTGCGGCGAACCTGAAAAACATTTTCTGACTGCTGCAAAAGATAATCCGGCAGCAAGCAAAAACACAGAAA
>SKOK01000246.1 GCA_007120085.1 Bacteroidales bacterium
AGCGGACAATCAAACATGTACTGGCCGGTCAGGCTCGCCAAAAATCCAAAAAATGAGATCCGCAATGCAAACTACCCAAAGATCAGGCTTTTTACCGTACCTGAAAGAATGAGCATGACTCCTGAGCATGACCTGGAATATGGCGAATGGCTGGAATGCTCTCCGGAAAGCATTGCAGATTTCTCTGCGGTTGCCTATTCTTTCGGAAGAAAAATCCATACGGAACTGGGCATCCCCATCGGCCTGGTGCATGCCTCCTGGAGCGGCACAGTGGCTGAAACCTGGATCAGCAGGGAAAGCCTGGCCACGCATCCGGATTTTGCAAATATGACTGGAACTAACAGCCTTACTGAGTCTGAATCAACAGGAATACAGGAGGTAAGAAAAAAGCCGGATTATTCACAGGGTATGGATACCAGCGCATATGCAAACGTGCCCGAAGACCCAAATGAAATTCCCTCCCTCCTGTTCAATGGCATGATTCGCGCAATGACTCCTTTTGTAATTAAGGGGGTCATATGGTACCAGGGAGAGTCAAACGCATCACGTCATGAGCAATATAAAACCTTGTTCCCTCTGCTGATCAATGACTGGAGAAGGCAATGGCAAAATCCTGAAATGCCTTTCTACTTTGTGCTGCTGGCCAACTACATGCAAGCTGATCAATCACCAGCTGACAGTGATTGGGCAAGGTTACGCGAAGCACAGGCAATGGCAATGTCTCTTCCGAACACGGGAATGGCCGTTGCCATTGACCTTGGTGAAGCATACGACATTCACCCTGCAAATAAACAAGATGTCGGGATAAGGCTGGCATGTGTGGCATTGAATAAGACCTACGGAAAAGATATTGTATGTTCTGGCCCTGCCTTCAAATCAATGACCATTGATGGTGCCGCCATCCGCCTGGAGTTTGACCATTTCGGCTCCGGGATGATTTCAAAAGGCAATAATGACGAAGTGAAAGGCTTTGCAGTTGCCGGCATGGATAGAATTTTTCATTGGGCACGGGCTGTCATCGACGGTGACCAGGTTATTGTTTCGAGCCCATCAGTTAATAAACCTGTTGCCGTTCGCTATGCATGGGCTAATAATCCAGATGGTGCAAATCTATACAACAAAGAAAGCTTACCTGCCATCCCCGTCCGAACGGATGACTGGTAAGCGATCTTTCTTAGTAACCTAAAAAACAAAATTTTGCTGATCCAGGAAAATGCAATCAGCTTAATGGATATAAGGGTTTGACTTAAAGAATCTGGCTGCTGTGTTCCTTGGTTTTTACCTTTGTAATTACCTCGCTGATCACACCATCTTCATCAATAACAAAGGTCGTACGGTTAATACCCATATATTCGCGGCCCATCATTTTCTTCAAGCCCCATACATCATAGGCCTGTAAAATTTCTTTGTCTGTATCAGCAATTAATGGGAATGGCAGGTTGTGCTTTTCAATGAATTTTTTGTGAGACTTTTCGCTGTCGGCACTCACACCGACAACCTGATATCCTTTTTCAAGAAGTGCATCATGGTTGTCGCGCAGATTACAGGCCTGTGCAGTACAACCAGAGGTGTTGTCTTTCGGATAAAAATACAGCACCAGTCTTTTTCCTTTGAAATCATCCAGTGAGATGATATTTCCGTCCTGGTCTTTTCCTTTGAAATCAGGAGCTTTATCGCCCGGTTTAAGCTTTGTCATCGTCTTAAGTTTTATGATGAATTAATGGTAAATGGTTTATGATAATGTAACAGGCGAGTGTTTTACTTTGTTCATAAAGGGACATTTCTCGTTTTCCCTGCAAGAAAACAATAATTATTCGTTATGTTTGCATAAGCCGGGTTCAAATACAATTTGGGCGGTTGCGGCGTTTTTATTGGCAGCTCGTCAGTCCGGCGATCATTAATAATGTTGAAACATCCATGCGCCATTACAACAATTTTGATTTAAGCGATTACAATTCTTACCGGTTAAAGGCTTTTTGTAAGAATGCCTATTTCCCTGAATCAGAAGAGGATATACAGAACGTTTTTAAGGCGGGGAAAGACGCTTCGTTGATCATACTTGGCGGAGGCTATAACGTGATTCTTTCAAAGCCATATTATGACCATGACTTCATCATATTCAATGGATGCATTGATGACATAAAAGTCAAGGGAAAGATGATGGAAGCTGGTTGCGGTGCCAGCCTGCTTTCACTAAGCGAAACGGCATATGCCAATTCCCTTACCGGTTTTGAGATGTTTTATGACATTCCGGGTTCCCTCGGCGGGGCTTTGGTAATGAATGCGGGGGCCAATGGCGAGGAGATGAAGGACATTGTGACCAGGATCAGGTTCTTCGATATGAATGAGCAGTCTTTTTCTGAGATTTCAAACCAGGAAGCACATTTTGGTTACCGAAGCAGTTTCTTCCAGGGAAAACCCCGACTGGTGATTACAAGGGCCTGGTTTGATTTGCAAATAGGAAAAAAGGAAGAGATCAACAATAAAATGCAGGACATAAAGCGAACACGATGGGCTAAACAGCCTCGTGAGTATCCGAATGCCGGCAGTGTTTTCAGAAGGCCTGAAGGGCGTTATGTCGGTCCGATGCTTGACGCCTTGGGGTTAAAAGGATTCCAGATCGGTGGTGCCATGGTATCCAAAAAACACAGTGGTTTTATCATTAACGCTGGGAATGCAAGCGGTTATGATATTTTGCGCCTTG
>SKOK01000206.1 GCA_007120085.1 Bacteroidales bacterium
TAAGTGGTTGTATGTCTGTGTTTTGTATTTATTCCTAAGATGGTGAATGGATGTTAGATCAATTAGATGTTAGATGTTAGATGTTAGATGTTAGATGTTAGATGTTAGATGTTAGATTTATTTTCAACCTCTATCTTCTATCTTCTATCTTCTATCTTCTATCTTCTATCTTCTATCTTCTATCTTCCACCAACCAGCTTGCATAATCATCCCCCTGTGTGTCAAAAACTTTGGCATGGGTGTTTCATATGTTTCGGTGCGACCATATCAGTTATAATGCCTTATAAATCCAGGTATCCATTCAGAGAATGAAAAAAAATCGCTTATTCTAAAGCCAAAGCATAAAAATAGTGTAAAATATGCGTAACTGTTATTAATTTTGACAATAATTGATTTTTTTCTCCATTTCGAACGATTATTGATAGAATCTGATGAAGATACTCATTTTCGGTGCTGGTGCCATTGGCACTACTTACGCCTGGCAGATACACGAGGCCGGGCACGATGTAAGCCTTTTTGTGCGCAAGCAGCGAATGGTTCGTTACAGCCATTCGGGCGTGCCGATCACTTACACAGACATGCGCAAAGGCGTTGAAGACATTGGCCATAGCGTTTTCAGGCCAAAAAGCACGGACAGGCTGGAGCCGGGAAAGCCCTACGACCTCATCATTGTTTGTGTCAGGAGCAAGCAGCTGAATGACACCATACCTTTCATCGCAAAAAATTCAGGCAATGCGCATATCCTGTTCCTGGGAAATATGTGGGACGAGTTGCGGCATGCCGAAAAGCTGTTTCCGAAAGGACGGTTTTTTCTTGGGTTCCCCGGAGTAATCAGTGGAAGCAGCGTAGAGAATGGCATCAACTGCTATCTTTTCAGAAACAAAAACACCATCATTGGAGAGCCTGATGGCAAAATCACTGAGCGGCTGCAACAAGCTGCTGAAGTATTTGAGGAAGCCGGATTGCAACCACAACTATCGTCTCGCATAACAGACGTCCTGCAACATGAATACCTGCGCGCCGCCATCCTTCCGGGCCTGATCAGCAAGGCCGGAAACGCCAGTTTGTTTGCAAGCAACAAGTTGCTTATCAAGCAATACGTGCTGGCCCTGAAAGAAGGGATGAAGGTATGCAAAAAACGAGGCGCCCAGGCACCAGGTATTTTCCCATTTAACCGTATGTGGCTCCCTGGTTTTGCACTTACATACCTGTTGCAGCAATCGCTTCGCGATGAAAGCCTTGCGGCCCTCGACGCACAGCAGAAACATGCTGTTGATGAAAAGAAAAAAATGTACTTTGACGTGTTGAAAACCGCCCGAAAAGAAAAAATTCCGGCGCCATATTGGTCATCTTTTGAAAAATACATGGATTTTTCGTAATTTTATTCAAGTCATAAAAATACAACCAAATGAACCGAGCACTTGCGAGCTCGGCGAAGCCAAACGCCCATGTCGAAAATCCCGACCATTCGGGAACAGGATTTTTTGACACACAGGGGGATGATTATGCAAGCCAGGGGTTGGAAGTTGGAAGTTAGAGATTAGAAGTTGGAGGTTTGAGGTTAGAGGTTAGAAAAAGAAAATCTAACATCCAACATCTAACCTCTAACATCAATTCCTGATCTTGAGCAAACTTACAAAACACAGAATATCAGACACATAACAAACTATATACAGATGAAAGCTTTCCATAAAATCCTTATTTTTTCTTCCTTACTGGTTTTTGCGACCATGCCACTGGCTTATGGTTCCAGTCAGACAAACAGCGCCAGTATGCAGGCTGGTGAAAACCCCGCAAGCAACCAGCGCAGGCCTTTCCTGCAAGACAGAATGCACCCTGACGACAGGTTTAAGGTGATCCTTTTCACCGATTTGTGGCAAGATCTGCCAGCAGGAATGGATTTGAAAAGCATACAGCGGGGCATCAGCATCAGTGCTGTCCAGGATATGCCGTTGGGCAGAACAAACTTCAGCCTGGCTGCCGGGCTTGAATTTTCTTCGCATAACCTTTACAGTGACCACCGTTACCTTTATCATCCGGTGGAAAATGAATTTGATTTTTATCCCATCGATACGGCCCACGAATATGACAAGAACAAGTTAAGTTTAAACTACCTTGAGATCCCTGTACAGTTTAGGTACAGGTCGCGCGAGCTGCCCAGAACGTTCAGGCTTTATGCCGGCATGAAGGCAGGCAGGCTGATCAATGCACATACCAAATTTGTGGGCAAGGAGTTTTTTTATACCACTTTTGATGGGGATGAAGCAGAAGCTCCGGTTACAAGCCGCAAAGTAAAAATCAAGGAGCACAGGCTGGAGAACATATCAAACTATCGTATCGGGATAACCGGCACCATCGGTTATGGTAGTGTCAACCTGCATGTGTATTACCCATTGACAGATATTTTTACTGAAAACAGTGCAGAGGGCGCCCGCCCGCTTTCGCTTGGCATTTCATTCATACTTTTCTGACATTACCGGCTTGGGCGTGGCACCGCATTAAACGCATTGTTTCCATGCGCTGCCAGACAGCGCCATTTAGCCTGAAAAGCCAATATCTCGTTATCTGGTATTTACATCCTCCTACCGGAAATAGATAAACAGTCCCATCATCCCCAGGAAGCCCAACAGGTAACCTGCATACACCTCTGCGGGGGTGTGAGCCTTCAGGATCAGGCGTGAGCTACCTGTAAGACCGGAAGCCACGAATGCGGCAATAATAAGGCGGGACACATCGGTACGTAACAACAGCGAGGTGATGATGAGAAATGCCGTTATGCCACCCAAGGCAACCATATGTATGCTTATCTTCCAGAAAAAAGAGGCCATAAGGGTTACCAGCAGCAACAGTGTGGCACTGATGATGTAAAAATAGACAATCGAGGGAAGGGTAAGCTGCCGCAGCATATAGTATGTGATGAAGAAAAGGGCGGTGGCCAGAAGCAGTGGCAGGATGCGTTCGTTGCGCTCTTCCAGCGTCAGGGTTTTTACATAGCCGGTTCTTTTCATGATGAGAAGCGACAAAACCGGCGCTATGGCTGTATTGATAAAAACAAGCAGGAGTATGAGCCGCCTGGCTCCCGGGGTTACGGCAAACCTGATGTAAGTATTCAGCTGAAACAGGATAAACATTCCCAGGGTGGGAATCACAATGGGATGAAACAGGGTGGAAAAGATCAGGGCAATGCTTTTTTGAAAACGCATAATCTATAATTCCTTTCGCAGTCTGGCCACCGGGATGTCGAGTTGTTCGCGGTACTTGGCAACCGTCCGCCGGGCGATGTTGTAACCTTTATCTTTTAAAATGCCCGCAAGCTCGTCATCCGTAAGGGGCTTCTTCTTGTTCTCGGCATCGATGCAGTTTTGCATGATCTTCTTTACTTCCCTTGTGGATACTTCTTCGCCCGTGTCTGTTTGCATCGATTCAGAAAAGAATTCCTTCAAAAGAAATGTGCCGTATGGGGTTTGTATGTATTTGCTGTTGGCAACCCTTGATATGGTGGAGATGTCAAGGTTAACCATATCAGCAATGTCTTTAAGGATCATTGGCCTAAGCTTTGTTTCGTCACCGGTGGCAAAATACGGCTTCTGGTATTTCAATATGGCCTGCATAGTGACCATCAGCGTATGCTGGCGCTGCTTAATGGCATCAATGAACCATTTGGCGCTGTCGAGTTTTTGTTTGACAAAAAACAAAGCCTCTTTCTGTCGTTTGTCGGCTTTGCCTTTTGCATCGGCCATTGCCTGGAACATGTCGGAATAGGTTCGGTTGATCCGCAAGTCAGGCGCATTATGGCTGTTTAAAATCACTTCCGGTTCATCATCATTGATCACCAGGATGAAGTCAGGCACAACATATTCTGTTGTTCCTCCTGAATCCTGGAGGGTGCTGCCCGGTTTGGGGTTGAGCTTCAGAATTTCATCTATGGCCTCCCTGAGATCCTGGTCGGTCAGGCCGTGCTTCCTTTTGATTTTATCGTAATGTTTTTTGGTAAAGTCGTTGAAGCTTTTTTCTATCACGAGTGTGGCGTGATGTATGGCCATTGATTTTGGCCTTTTACGCCTTATTTGTATTGAGAGGCACTCTTTAAGGTCCCTGGCACCAATGCCCGGGGGGTCAAACTCCTGCACCACACGCAGCACGTCCATCACCTCAGTAAAGTTTGTTTTTATGTTCTGATTAAAGGCAAGGTCATCGATCAGTGAGTGGATGTCGCGTTGCAGATAGCCCGACTCGTCAATGTTCCCAATGATGTTTGAGGCAATCAGGTTTTCTTTATCGGAAAGGCTTCGGAGTCCCAGCTGGGCGTGCAGCACCTCTTGTGCACTGGATGCTGACGCAAAGGGCACCTCACGGTTTTCGTCATCGGCGGAGGCGTTGTTGGCACTTAAACGGTAGTCAGGTGTTTCATCGTCATCAATGTAGTCGTTCAGGTCAAACTCTTCATCAGCACTGGTTTCAGGCTCATTCTCATCAAACTCATCGCCGGTCTCCATGGAGTTCTCATATTCATCTTCGCCCTGGTTGTCAACCTCATCAAGAATATCTTCCCCCTCTTCAAGCGCAGGATTCTCCTCTATCTCCTGTTTGATGCGCTGATCCAGCAAGAGGGCCGGCACCTGCAACAGTTTCATAAGCTGTATCTGTTGCGGCGACAACTTTTGCATTAACTTTTGCTGTAGCCTCTGTTTAAGCATATCACCAGGTGTTTATAAACTACTGATCACTAAAGCTCTGATCACTTCCGGATTGTGTTCCGGCCTACAATCAAATATACAAATATTGTCTTAATAAACGATTAAAAATTGAGTCTTTATGATGTTTTTTTTGGAAAATGCCGTCTAAAATTCTGCGTTTTGGGGTGTACGTGGAAAGGGAATCACGTCACGGATGTTCCCCATCCCGGTTACAAAGAGCATAAGTCTTTCAAAACCAAGCCCAAAACCACTGTGAGGGGCTGTACCAAACCGACGGGTTTCGAGATACCACCACACATCCTCTTCATGGATTCCCATTTCTTTGATGCGACCAAATAGCTTCTCATAGTCCTCCTCACGTTGCGAGCCGCCAATGATCTCACCGATCTTCGGAAACAACACATCCATGGCGCGCACCGTTTTGCCATCATCATTCAGCTTCATGTAAAACGCCTTGATGTCACGGGGGTAATCAGTAAGAATCACAGGCTTCCTGAAGTGTTTTTCAACCAGGTAGCGTTCATGCTCCGACTGCAGATCAACACCCCAGCTCACCGGAAACTCGAACTTCTGACCTGAAGCTTCCAGTATCTCAATGGCCTCCGTATAGGTGAGGCGCTCAAACGTATTGTCACAAATATGCCTTAACCTGTCAATAAGCCCTTCATCATAAAGCTTTTGCAGGAACAACAAGTCGTCTTCACAGTTTTCGAGCAAATATGAAATGAGGTATTTAAGGAAGGCTTCCGCCAGGTCCATATTGTCGGTGATGTCATAAAACGCCATTTCGGGTTCTATCATCCAGAATTCAGACAAGTGCCTGGAGGTGTTTGAGTTTTCTGCCCTGAATGTAGGGCCGAAGGTATAAATGTTCGATAGCGCCAGTGCTCCCAGTTCCCCTTCAAGCTGTCCGGATACGGTAAGGTTGGTTTCCTTGCCGAAGAAGTCCCTGCTATAATCAACCTCTCCTTCTTTGGTGCGTGGAATGTCTTTCAGGTTGAGGGTGGTAACCCTGAACATGGCGCCGGCACCTTCGGCATCAGAGCCTGTGATGATTGGCGTATGTAAATAGTAGAAGCCATTGTCGTTAAAGAACTTATGAATGGCAAAGGATAGTGCATGGCGCAGGCGTAACACCGCACCGAAGGTATTGGTGCGGGGCCTCAGGTGGGCGATCTCCCTCAGAAACTCCAGTGTATGACCCTTTTTCTGCAAAGGATATTTTTCAGGATCCGCTTCACCATAAACTTCTATGTTTAAAGCCTGAATTTCAACATTTTGCCCTTTGCCCTGCGATTCAACAAGCTTGCCGTTGACCGATATGCAGGCACCGGTGGTAATTTTACGCAACAGCTCATCATTATCGAAGGCTTTTACGTCAACCACTACCTGTATGCTGTGAATCAGCGAGCCATCGTTGAGTGCAATAAAGGCAACGTTTTTATTTCCGCGACGGGTACGCACCCATCCTTTTACATTAATCTCATTTTCCAGCAAGTGCCTGGTGTCTCCCTTCAACAGGTCAAACACCCTTTCTCTTTTCAATTGCTTCATTATCAACTACTATTTAACATTTAAACATTTTGCCCAGCGTTTGGCTTTGCAAAAATACACACATTTTCCGGAATCTTGTCACCACGGGTGTGATATCGCCTCAGTGCCATGACAACGGGAGATTCGAAAAACACCGTCAATAAACAACTAACGCACAAGCTTTGATTTATTGCTGTGGGGTAGCGATTTATTTTTTACCTTTGGAAGCACAAATAAATATAAACAACAAAAAAACAGTAAAATAATGTCAGCAAATTTATTGAAGCACATTGAGCCCGGCGTATTATCGGGAGAAAGTGCAAAAGAGTTATTCAGGGTTGCGAAGGAGCACAAGTTCGCATTGCCTGCGATCAATGTCATTGGCACCAACTCCATCAATGCGGTACTGGAGACAGCCCGTGATGTAAATTCACCGGTGATCATCCAGTTTTCCAATGGTGGAGCGCACTTTTTCGGTGGCAAGTCGTTATCCAACGATGGACAGCGTGCCGCCATCATTGGTGCTGTTTCGGGAGCCCGCCACGTGCACCTGATGGCCAAAGAGTATGGCGTGCGCGTGATCATGCACACCGACCATGCCGCCAAAAAGCTTTTGCCCTGGATTGACGGGTTGATGGAAGCCAACGAAGAACATTTCAAGAGCACCGGGAAGCCCCTTTTCAGTTCGCACATGCTTGATCTTTCTGAAGAGAGCCTTGAGGACAACATCAGCATCAGCCGTCGCTACCTGGAGCGGATGCACAAAATGGGCATCAGCCTGGAAGTCGAACTGGGCGTTACCGGTGGCGAAGAAGATGGCGTTGACAATACGGGCATCGACAGCTCAAAGCTTTATACCCAGCCTGAAGAGGTTGCTGAAATGTACAAACAGCTTATGGAGATTTCGGATCAGTTTACCATTGCTGCCGCCTTTGGCAACGTGCACGGTGTATATAAGCCTGGCAACGTACAATTGCAGCCCATCATCCTGAAAAACTCTCAGGAGCACATACAACAACTCTTCAACACGGTCGAAAACCCTGTAAACTTCGTCTTCCACGGTGGCAGTGGATCCACACAGGAAGAAATCCGCGAGGCCATCACCTACGGTGTCATCAAAATGAACATCGACACCGACACCCAGTGGGCATTCTGGGATGGTGTTAAGAACTTCTACAAAAAGAATGAAGGCTACCTGCAGGGGCAAATCGGCAACCCTGATGGCGATGACAAGCCCAATAAAAAGTTTTATGATCCGCGGGCATGGTTGAGAAAAGGTGAAGAGAGCATGCGGGAACGCCTGAAGCAGGCTTTTGAAGACCTGAATGCAATTGACAAGAACTAATCCAGTTCCGGGAAGTTGATTATATCAACTACGATATAAGCGGCAGGATAATCCTGGCGGATCTCTTCAAGGAACCGCCGGGCGTCCAGCCTTGTGCGGAAATCACCCGCACGCAGCTTGAAGTAGGGCTCTTCATAAATGATGTAGGACTTGCGGTCAGGATATAGTTCTTCAAACTCCGCCTGTTCACGCTGTGTGCTGAGCCTTGCCCTGTTGCCTGAATCCATATACAGGTGCACCCGGAAACCATGGATGCCCCTTTTTTCCATCATTGCGTTCCGGTGCGACTGCAAAAGAAACGCAATCAGCTCATTCTGTATTACATCATCCCATACCAGCGGGTGCAGCTCTTCCGGCGCGTTGTCCGGAAGAAGCCTGTCTGTATGCAGGGAGTCGATGTAAAGTGTGCCTGGCGTGATCGTATCAACAGGAATGGTTGGGGTTTGAGTAATCTCACGCCCAGGCCCCGATACGGCATGCAGGCACAAAAACATCAATGTTGCGGCAAATAATAAAGATTTCTTCATTTTTGATTTAATAAGCTCTGGCAAACACTACGCGGCGTTCCGAGGGTTTGCCCGTAAATATGCACTTCCCGGCTTCTTTGACATCATCGAGCGGGATGCAGCGAATGGTCGCCTTTGTTTCCTCCTTTATTTTCTGTTCGGTTTCGGCGGTGCCATCCCAGTGGGCCATGATGAAACCACCCTTGTCATCCAGCAATGCCTTAAATTCTTCCCAGGAATCGGCGGTGCGGGTGTTTTCCTTTCTAAACGCTAAAGCACGCTGAAATAGTGTTTGCTGAATATCAACCAGCAAAGAAGAAACTGTTTCGCTGACCTGGTCAACACCAACCACTTCTTTGGTAAGCGTATCACGGCGTGCTATTTCCACAGTACCGTTTTCCACATCACGGGGGCCTATGGCAATCCGCACAGGAACGCCTTTAAACTCATATTCATTGAATTTCCAGCCGGGTTTGTGAGTGTCCCTGTCGTCGAATTTAACAATGATGCCTTGTTTTTCGAGGTTGGCTTTGATGTCGCGCGCCTTGCTGCATACCAGGTCATATTGCTCTTTGTTTTTATAGATGGGCACGATGACGGCCTGTATGGGGGCAAGCTTCGGGGGAAGCACCAGCCCGTGGTCATCGGAGTGGGCCATGATGAGGGCACCAACCAAACGTGTGGACACGCCCCAGGAAGTGGCCCATACATATTCGAGCTTCCCTTCCTTGCTGGCAAACTTCACGTCAAAGGCTTTGGCAAAATTTTGTCCAAGGAAATGCGAAGTCCCTGCCTGCAATGCCTTGCCATCCTGCATCAAAGCTTCAATGCAGAAGGTCTCCAGTGCACCAGCAAAACGTTCATTTTCAGACTTGATGCCTTTCAGTACAGGGATCGCCATGAAGTTTTCAGCGAAATCAGCATACACATCGAGCATCTGATAGGTTTCCTGCAATGCCTCCTCTTTCGTCGCATGCGCAGTATGCCCTTCCTGCCATAAAAACTCAGCGGTGCGCAAGAACATCCTCGTACGCATTTCCCAGCGCACCACATTGGCCCATTGGTTGACCAGGATGGGCAAGTCGCGGTACGACTGCACCCAGTTGCGATAAGTGTCCCAGATAATTGTTTCAGAAGTGGGCCGGATGATCAGTTCTTCTTCCAGCTTCGCATCTTCATCAACGATAACACCCTTGCCATCAGGGTCATTTTTTAGACGATAATGGGTTACGATGGCGCACTCTTTTGCAAACCCCTCGACGTGGTCAGCTTCCTTGCTGAAAAACGACTTTGGTATGAACAGGGGGAAATATGCATTGGAGTGCCCGGTGTCTTTAAACATCTTATCCAGGGCGCTTTGCATATTTTCCCAAATGGCATACCCATAGGGTTTAATAACCATGCATCCACGCACGGCTGAGTTTTCAGCCAGCTCTGCACGCTGTACAATATCGTTGTACCACTTCGAATAATTCTCTTCTCTTGTTGAAAAATCTTTAGCCATAACGCCTTTTGGTATAATATTTGTGCACTTGTTTAATAGGATTAAAACGGGCAAATTTAACAAAAAACCCGCTAACAATGATTAACTTTGTAAAAACCAAATCATACAACCAAGGAGGAAGAGTCATGAAAACCCTGTTTAAAATTTTCGCAATCATTACGATGTTTGCCTTTGCAGGATGCTCATCAGCTTATAAAACCACCACTGATGACATTTATTACATCCCGCAATCGTCAAGAGGTGGTGAAGCTGCCCAGCTCAACCAGGTTGAAGGTGGAAAAACCATAGAAGTGGTAGAAGTGGTTAATGAAACGACAGCATATAATCAGTCTGCCACTTATTCAAATGTGCAGCATGAAACCACGGCCTACGACGAAACCACCTATTATTATGCAGGTGACGAGCCTGTTAACGACACAGCCGAATACTATTATGATGAAGACGGCAATGTCATCATCAATAATTATTATTACGGCGATTATTACGATTTTGCTTATGCCTCAAGGATCAGAAGGTTCCACAGGCCTTATGCCTCTTTTGGCTACTATGATCCATTCTTTACCAACATGTATTTCTACATGCCCAACCCACATTTTTATGGTGTGAGCATTTACATGGGATATGGGGCTATGCCTTTCTATTACCCCGGCTATTTTGCGTTTTCGCCCTGGTATGGCAGCTGGTACTGGAATCCATTTTACTGGCACATGGGCTATCGTCCATTCGGATACTGGGGAAGCTCTTACTGGGCAGGCTACCATGCCGGTTTTTATGCCGGACTTTACAATCCCTATGGATATGGATACTGGGGTTACTACAACTATCATTACAACAGTCACGATGGCAGCAACTACCATTATGGCCCTCGTGGCTCGATGGGCAGCACCGTGGATCGCTCAAATACTGGCCGTTATACTGAAAGCGCTGCTTCAAGGGATAGCTTTGCAGAACGTTTTGAGGCACGGACCACCGTCAATGAAGATGGCCGCAGGGAGATCCTTGCTGACGCTGGCGAACAAAGGCTTACCGCTGCACCCCAGGCTTCCGGCAGGGAATCTGCCGGCGTCACAAGCCAGCGCCCTGCTGAAGCAATAGCGCAGGAAAGGGCACGCGAGCTTACCGGCGGGGCACAAAGCAGGGAAGCCTATCAGCCCGGCCGTAGCATAGAAAGCTACCAGGCCCCAGCCCGCGAAAGGTATGACAGGTCAACCGAACCACGGTACAGCCGGCCGGAACAGGCCAGCCCTGACCGCCAGACTCCGGATCGCAGTACAAATTACACCATGCCCCGGACTTATACCTCGCCGAGCTACCAGCAGCCCAGTTCTCCGCAAAGGACCAGGCCAGCTCAACCAATGACAAGGCCGCCTGCCGAAACAAGACCGTCACGCGATCAGGCTGCCCCGCAGCAACGGCCTGCTCAACAACCGCAAAGGCCGGCAGCACAGCCCACCCGGACAGACAGAGGCCAGCCAAGCTACACACCTCCGCCAAGCAGGCAGCCATCACGGACAACCACCAGCCCGGCGAGAACAACACCTCCGCGCAGTACCACCACCCCGGCAAGAAGCACGCCACCAAGAAGCACTGCAAGCCCGGCAAGAAGCACACCTTCAAGAAGCAGCTCCACACCGGCACGCAGCAGCTCCAGCAGCAGCCGAAGCTCATCAAGTGGTGGCCGTAACAGATAATAAAACAATAACATAAGATAACAGACCTCCCGGCAACAATTACCGGTTATTGCCGGGAGGTTTTTTGTTAAACCCACCACCACAAAAGCCGTAAACAATGAAAAAACATTCCATAGCACTGATTATAGCTTTAATGATTGGCAGCTTTGTATATGCACAAAACGAAACAGATGCCCTGCGATACTCCCACCTGACCCCGGGCGGCACAGCACGCTTTGCCGCAATGGGCGGAGCATTTGGCGCCCTCGGCGGCGACTTCTCCTCACTCAGCATCAACCCCGCCGGAATAGGCGTTTACAGGGGCTCGGAAATAACAGTTACACCGTCCTTAAACTATAGCCGGGTAGAAACACGGTACTTCAACAACTTTGAAGATGATATGAAGTACAATTTCAACCTCAACAACATTGGTGTTGTACTGACCCTCCCTACATCAAAACCCGGTGAAGAAGGCGGTTGGCAATTCGTCAACTTCGGATTCGGCCTCAACCGTCATAACAACTACAACGACAGGTGGATCGCCCGCGGTTTTAATCCCAACAACTCTTTCATGACCAGCATCCTCGAAGAAGCCCGAAGAGAAGGCAGCGTTGACCGGCTCAACGACTTCTCCACAGGCCTGGCATGGGACACCTGGCTGCTCGGCAAAGACGATGTGGAAGGCTTTTTTGTTGACATGCCCGATGGACACGTGATGCAACACCAGGAAACCAATGCTTCCGGTGCCATCCGCGAATTCGTGATCTCCATGGGTGCCAATTACAATGACAGGCTCTACCTGGGCGCCACCGTTGGCCTGCCATCTGTAAAATATGAAGAAGAAAATGTCTTCAGCGAAAAAGATATTGAAAACAGGAATGACATATTCAACTCCCTGACCTACACCAACTCCTTAAAGACCTCAGGGAGTGGCTACAACTTCAAAGTGGGGGCAATCCTGCGTGTAACCGATATGTTACGCCTTGGTGGCGCCTTCCATACACCCACATTTTACAGTCTTAAAGACAAATACCGGGCTTCCATGCGGTCTGACATGAACTTGCCCGATTACACTGATTTTGCACGATCACCCGAAGGACGCTTCGATTATGAGATCAACACCCCGATGAAAGCCATAGGCAGTGTGGGATTGGTTTTTGGCCGTAGTGGTATGATCAATGTTGATTATGAATATGTGGACTATACCAAAGCCCGTCTGCGCAGCAGCGAGTATTTGTTTTCTGATGAAAACAACCTGATCAGGAGCTCCTTTGCCCAGCAGCACAATGTGCGCGTTGGTGGTGAAGTAAGACTCGACCCTGTGATTCTGCGTGCCGGTTACGCTTATTACTCCAGCCCCTATGAATCAAATGTCAATGACGGGCAGCGCTCCCTCGTATCTGCAGGCTTCGGAATACGCGAAGGCGACTTTTTCCTCGACTTCGCTTATACCTATGCCTTTTATTCGGAAGACTATTTTATATATACCCTGGAAAACGGCGGCCCCATAGCTAACCGCGACTTTACGGCAAGTGCATTCAGGGCAACCTTTGGGTTCAGGTTTTAGAAAATATTCAGCAAAAAAAAACCGGGGTGCTGCCCCGGTTTTTTTTTGTTTGAATCCATCAGGACTCCATAACGCTTTTTACGATTTCATCGTCAACGAGCACTCTTCCGCAATACTCGCAGACAATTATTTTTTTATGAAGACGAATGTCGAGATGTCGTTGTGGCGGTATTTTGTTGAGGCATCCGCCACAAGCATCCCTTTCGACCGGGACGACGGCAAGCCCGTTGCGGGCATTGTCCCTGATGCGCTGATAAGCGATCAGCAACCTGTCGTCAATGATCTTTTTTTGTTTTTCTGAGTCTTCCAGCAACAGCTTCTCATCTTTTTCCGTTTCAGCAATGATGTCATTGAGCTCGGCCTTTTTATCCTCAAGGTCTTTTCGCCTTTCCGCAAGCTCTTCTTCTACTTTGTCCACCATTTCGATTTTGATCTCCACCTCAGCGGAAAACTCTTTCATTTTTTTCTCTGCCAGCTGAGCTTCAAGTGTCTGGTACTCAATTTCCTTTGACAATGAATCATATTCGCGGTTATTGCGGACGTTCATCTGTTGGGCCTCATACTTTTTGATGAGCTCAAGGCTTTCCTGGGCAGCGATCTTTTTATTGGAAATTTCAGTTTCCAGGTGCTGGATTTCGTCCCTGAATTTCTGCACCCTTGTGGCCAGGCCTTCAATTTCATCTTCCAGGTCTTGCACTTCCAGGGGCAGCTCACCCCTGACGTTGCGGATGCCATCAATTCGCTGGTCGATGCGTTGCAAGGCATATAAAGAAATCAGTTTGGCTTTTACAGTATGCTCAATGCTCTCATCAGCAACAGATTCAGGAGTTTCAACGGGTGAGTCTTCAGTGCCGGTACTGGGGTTGATCATTTTTTGCTGGTCATTTTCGTTGCCGGCGGTTTGTTGCTGCTTGTTTTTTGTGGTTTTGGACATATTTTCAAATGTGTTTTATATTGACATACAAAGAACTAATAGTAGTTTACCGGGTTGGTATTTGCTTCAGAAATCAGGAGTGCAAATTTAGGCATTTTTTTCTTAACCATCCTATGCAACAAATTTTTAGTATATTGCTCTGTTTCATAATGTCCGGCATCAACGAGCAAAATCTTGTTTTCTGCATCAAAAAACTGGTGGTACTTTATGTCAGCAGTCACAAATGCCTGGGCACCTGCATTGATTGCCTGATGCAACAAGAAGGACCCGGAACCTCCGCATATTGCCACATTTGTTATCTCTGCATGAGAAATCGCTGAATGGCGCAGAAAGGGGACATTAAGTTGCTTTTTCACTTGTGCAAGAAAGTCTTTTGCAGGCATTGGCGCTTCGAGATTCCCGATCATTCCGGAGCCCACTTTATCAAAGACATTTTCGAGAGGATAAATGTCATACGCCACTTCTTCGTAAGGGTGACTGTCAATCAAGGCTTTAAGGACTGCAGCTTGCAGGTAGGCGGGGAAGATGGTTTCGATGCGCACTTCCGGCTCATAGTGAAGTTCGTTCAGCGCACCTGTAAAAGGGTTGCTTCCATCTCCTGCCCGGAATGAGCCTTTGCCTTCGCTGTTAAAGCTGCAACAATCGTAATTCCCGATAACTCCTGCACCTGCTTCAAACAGTGCTGCCCTGACTTGCTCTGCCTGTGCTGTCGGGCAGAAGGTGACAAGCTTTTTCAGCAAGCCTGTCTCAGCTTGCAATATCCGCATATCTTGAAGGCCAAGCCGCTCTCCCAGCTCATGATTCACGCCATAATGGGTTTTATCCAGATTGGTATGAATAGCCACAATGGCAATATCATTTTTGATGGCCTCTATTATGATTGCCTCGGTAGTATTCTTACCGGTAATGCTTTTAACACCCGTGAATATCAGCGGATGATGACAGACAATAAGATCACATTCTTTATTGATTGCTTCTTGCACTACATCAGGAGTAAGGTCGAGACAGACGAGGCCTTTCTCCACATTTTGTTGTGGTGAACCAACCTGGATGCCCGAATTGTCGTATGACTCCTGGAGGGAAAACGGGGCAATTCCTGCCAGAACACTTACAAACTCTTTCAATAACATAGGAATTCTCTATATTTTTGTTTCTTTGCATCAAAAATACAGGAATTTTTCCGAACTTTACGGTTTTCCATTTATCTGCGATTACAAAAATGGGGTTTTATCGCGTTTTTTTGCTTCCGTTCGCATTGCTATACGGGTTTGTGGTTTTTTGCCGCAACCTGTTATTCGACATTGGCCTGCTGCCCTCGAAGGAATACCCCTTTCCTGTTATAAGTGTTGGAAATCTGCGCACTGGAGGCACAGGGAAAACCCCCCATGTGGAATACCTGGTTGATTTACTGAAAGAGGAATACAACATTGCCGTGCTGAGCCGCGGATACAAACGAAAAACCCGCGGCTATTACGAAGCCGGTCAGGGGTGTACAACAGCTGACATTGGCGATGAGCCCATGCAGATGCACCTTAAGTTTCCGGACATTATCGTGGCGGTGCACACCAACAGGCGTAAAGGGATAAAAAAAATCATGACCCTTCACCCCGAAACAAACCTGATCATCCTTGATGATGCTTTTCAGCACAGGTATGTTAAGCCAGGCCTCAATCTTTTATTGACCGGTTATTACAATCCGTTCTTTAAAGACTTCCTGTTGCCTGCAGGTAATTTGCGGGAGGCAAAGATCAGGGCAAAACGTGCTGACGCCCTCTTAGTCACTAAAACGCCACAAGTTTTTTCTCCCCTGGACCGCCGCTTTTTCAACAAACAATTAAAAAAACATAAACCGCGATCTGTTTTCTTTTCAAAGTTCAAATACAATGACCTGGTAGCTCTTACACCGGCTGCACGTGATATGGCAGCCACCGGTGTCAAAAGCATTTTTTTGCTCAGCGGCATTGCGAATACAATAGCACTGGAAGAACATCTCAAAACACGCTGCAAGGATTTATTGGTGCACAAATACCCCGACCACCATCAGTTCACTAAAAAAGACCTGCAAAAGCTCCGGAATGATTTTAACAAAACGATCAGCTATTCAAAGATCATCGTTACAACTGAGAAAGATGCAACACGACTGATCAACGATAAGCTTAGCAAGCATATGGCTGACCTGCCTGTTTATGCGTTACCGGTTGAGGTGGCATTTCACGATCCGGATAAAAACTGTTTTGATACGATGGTCCATCGTTTTCTTGCCAAATACAAAAATTAGGTTTGTGCGCCCCCGTGTCTTCCCTGTGCCGTTGCATAAAAGCATTATTTGCTGCAGCTACACAAAGACTACAGGGAAGTTCACTGAGGTCTGATCACTGCACGACTAGAATGGCAGATCGTCTTCTTCCGGGGGAATGTCTGCATCTTTGGGGTCGGTGGGATGATCATTAGACGGCGGTGCACTTCCGGAGCCATCTGACGGCCTTCCACCCACGAGGTTAATGACATCGGCAATCACCTCCGTAGTGTATCGCTTGATCCCGTCTTTGTCGTCCCAGCTGCGGGATCGCAGGCGTCCTTCCACATACAGCTGGCTGCCGCGCTTCAGGTATTTTTCTGCCAGTTCTGCCCGACGATCCCACAGGATTACCGTGTGCCATTCCGTTCTTTCAATCATCTCACCATTTTTGTTCTTGTAATAATCATTGGTAGCCAATGCAATCCGGGCCAGCTTTGTGCCCGACTCAAGTGTCCTGATCTCAGGGTCCTTTCCAAGGTTTCCCAATAAAATAACTTTGTTTACTCCTGCCATAATAAAATGTATTTATCAGTTAATAATAAGAATTTCGAGGCTAAAGTAATTCATTGTGCTCTATTTTGCAAGTTTTTTTATATGTATTTTGCTTTTAATTCGGCCAACGGTCTTTAAAACCAATTAAACGGCAAAATTCAGTTTTCTTTTGATGTAGATTTCTTATGTTTGAATGTTGCAATCACTGATTTTTGTGCCCGTTGGCATTTCATCTGCCTGCATTACCAGCATTTCAATGAGCCTGGGCTTTGGAAGTTCATTAAAACCTTCATTATCGGTCAGCCTGAACCTGTTTCTTAAAATTTTGGCATCCCCTGATGAAATTTTTAAGTGAATGAGTCGGGCGTGGATGCGCTGGTGTGTCAGCTGGTGCAGCATAGGGGGCGTAATTTTCCCGATCAAAACATCCTTCTCTGCTGGAAACAGGGCTTTCCACCAGGGATTTGAAAAAATCTCCTCTTCTGAGAGCTGTGAGCTGGTTTCGAGCAGTGGCAGTTCATACATATTTTTCCAGATGTCGTTTCCGGTTCGCTTTTGAATAAAAAAACAGGGCTCACCTGCAGGACCATTTGTTTGAAACAAGAAATAGTTAAAATAGCGTTCCCGCACTTTACGTTTTATGTTGCGCACGGGATATTTATCAACGGATTGCTTTTGCAACGCCAGGCATTGATCCTGGAAGATGCAATCATTGCAAAGAGGGTTTACGGGTTTACACACCATTGAGCCAAAATCCATCAGCGCCTGGTTAAATTCACCGGGGCGCTTATCAGGCATCAGTTGCATGGCCAGTTCGCGGAAGGTTTTTTTTCCGGGGCTTGTGTCGATGCTGTGTGGCACTGCAAAGATACGGGCCAGTACGCGGTAAACATTTCCGTCGAGTGCCGGCACATTCTCATTGAAGACGATGGATGCCAATGCAGCAGCGGTATATTCACCAATGCCTTTGAGTTTGATGAGTTTTGCACTGCTTTGCGGAAAACTGCCTCCATGGTTTGCTACAATATTGCGTGCGGTTTCATGCATGTTCCGGGCTCTTGAATAATAGCCAAGTCCTTGCCAGACTCTCAGCACTTCATCCTCGGAAGCAGTGGCAAGGGCATAAATATCAGGAAAGGTTTCAACAAAGCGGTGATAATAGCCAATACCCTGATCGATACGGGTTTGCTGGAGAATTATTTCAGAAACCCACACCCTGTATGCATCATGCAGTCCACGCCAGGGAAGGTTTCGGCGGTGTTCATCATACCATTTTAATAATGTATCAGAAAAAGTCATGGCTTACAAAGTTAACAGGAAAGCAAAAATATATCTAATTCATTGAAGTAAAAATGATTAATTTGTTTTCAATTAAAAATAAATACCTTATCTTTGCATCCCGAATTCAACTGAAAACACTCTATAATTACCTTATAACCAAAAAAGTAAAGAATTATGACTAAAGCTGAAATCGTAACAGAGATTGCCAACAAGACCGGCATCGAAAAAGTAGCCGTACAGGCGACCGTCGAATCTTTTATGGAAGCGGTAAAAGGCTCACTCGTAAAAGGGGAAAATGTTTACCTGAGAGGTTTTGGTAGCTTTATTATTAAAGAAAGAGCTGAAAAAACCGGCAGGAACATTTCAAAGAACACAAGCATCATCATCCCTGCACACTGCATCCCTGCTTTCAAGCCGGCCAAAGAATTTGTAAGTGAAGTGAAAGCTTCTGTTAAAGTTTAATTTAGGAGACGAACCATGCCAAGCGGAAAAAAAAGAAAAAGACATAAAATGGCCACCCATAAGCGCAAGAAACGCCTGCGGAAAAACAGGCACAAGAAGAAGTAATGCGCCAGGGGCATCATGAGCTGCCACTATTCTTTTCCCGGAAACAAATTACATAATGCCTGATTGGCATTATGTAATTTTATTATTGCCAGCCTTAACAATGGTTGAAGAACCTACCTTCCAGTCGCAAAGAATGATGGAACACGAACCCTTAAAGTATCTCTATTGTGAACAAAGAACTGATTATTGACTCCGGCTCATCGGAGGTAGTAATGGCTTTGCTCGAAGACAAGCGGCTTGTTGAGTTGCACCGAGAGCGAAAGAACAATAACTACTCCGTGGGAGACATTTACCTGGGGAAAATAAAGAAGATCATCTCCGGGCTGAATGCCGCCTTTGTTGATGTAGGATACGAGAAGGATGCTTTTTTACATTACCTTGACCTGGGCAGCCAGGTCAACAGTTTGAACAAGTACACCAAACTGGCCATGGCCGGCAAAACGAGGGTTTTGCCAATGGAGGGCTTCAAGCTTGAACCTGAGATAGAAAAAACAGGCAAGATTACTGAGGTCCTGACTGCCAACCAGCCAATACTTGTTCAGATTGCCAAGGAACCCATTTCTACCAAAGGGCCACGCATCACCAGCGAACTGTCGCTTGCCGGCAGGTACCTGGTGCTCGTGCCTTTCTCTGACCGGATATCCGTGTCGCAGAAAATTCAAAGCGCAGATGAAAAGAGTCGCCTCAAGCGCCTCGTTCAAAGCATCAAACCTAAAAATTTCGGCGTCATCATACGTACCATCGCCGAAGGCAAAATGGTGGCCGACCTCGATGCCGACCTGAACAACCTTGTCTCTAAATGGTACAGCATTGCCGAAAAGCTTTCAAAAACCAAACCTCCCCGCATTATCCTGGGCGAAATAAACCGCTCATCGGTCATGCTGCGCGATATGCTCAATGAGTCGTTCAACAACATCCACGTGAACGACCCCATGGTGTATGAAGAGCTGAGAAATTACATCAAAACCATTGCACCGGAAAAGCTGGACATTCTGAAGCTGCACAAGGGCAAAGCCCATATTTTCGATCACCTGGGCGTTGAAAAGCAAATCAAAGGTTCATTCGGCAAGGTGGTTTCCATCAAAAGCGGTGCCTACCTGGTGATAGAACATACTGAGGCCCTGCACGTCATTGATGTAAACAGCGGCCAGCGCATCAGCAGCGACAACACACAGGAAGCCAACGCCCTGGATGTAAACATGGAGGCTGCTGCAGAAATCGCCAGGCAACTGAGGTTGCGCGACATGGGTGGCATCATCGTAGTTGACTTCATTGACATGGCCCAGGCTGCCAACCGCAGGGCGCTGTATGAAAAGATGAAGGAGGAGATGAAAAAAGACAGGGCCAAGCACAACGTGTTGCCCCCAAGCAAGTTTGGTCTGGTGCAAATCACCCGGCAAAGGGTCAGGACGGAAACCAGCGTTGAAACCCTTGAAAAGTGCCCGGCGTGCAGCGGCACAGGGAAAATCAAACCCAGCATCATCCACACCGACGAAATTGAAAGCAACCTGCGTTACCTCATTAGGGAACAAAATGAAAAATCACTCACCTTGAGAGTGCACCCCTTCATCTATGCCTACCTCACCAAGGGAATTTTCTCACACAGAATGAAATGGTTCTTTAAGTATAAGAAATGGATAAAAATGTATCCTTCAACATCCTACCACTTACTCGAATACCGGTTTTTTAATAAACTGGATGATGAAATTAAACTCTGATACTGACGCAACGTTGAAAAAAGCCAAACACAAAGCTTTTTACGATGACAACAAGCAAACATAAACCGCAGTATAGAGAAAACGAATTAACTGAAAAAGCAAAAAGGTATTGCGCTTACGCAGAAAGGTGCAGCTTTGATGTTGAACGGAAACTGATGCAACTTGGGGCTGATGCAAACATCATTCCGGGCATCATCAGTAAGCTGACAAAGGAGCAGTACATTGACGATCAGCGCTTCGCTGAACTTTTCGCTACTGGCAAACTGCACAACAACAAGTGGGGCAAAGTTAAGATCAGCGCTGAGCTCCATAAGCGCAGAATAAACGAAACCACAATCAAAAAAGTGCTGGGAGGCATTGACGAAAAGGATTATCGTCAATGTCTCCAGGCACTGATTCAAAAAAAGCACGAATCTCTCAAAAACAAACAAGTCACTCAGCTCAAGGAAAAACTGGCATCCCATTGCATACAAAAAGGTTTTGAAACACACCTTGTACTCGACCACCTGGATGACATTATTTCACATCATTAAGCACATTGACACACACCATAACCCAATCCATCATGATTTACGCTGACCAGATCAAAGACATATATAAGAGGCTGGATGCCTTGAGGAGGTTTCTTTGACATTGACGGGAAAAAGAAACAGGCTGCAGAACTACAGAAGCTAACGGAGGAACCGGAATTCTGGGACGCCCCGCAGGAAGCACAAAAAAGCCTGAAACAGATCAGCAGTCTGAAAAAGTGGATCGACAGCTTTGAGCTTTGCAAGCAAAAAACCGATGATCTGAATATTTTGTTTGAGTTTTTCCAGGACGGTGAAGGCACGGAAGCCGAAGTCATGAAGCAGTATGACGAAACCCTCAGGCTATTGGAAGACCTGGAGTTTCAAAAGATGCTTAACAAGGAGGAGGACCACTTAAGCGCTGTGTTGTCGATCAACTCCGGCGCCGGTGGAACGGAGAGCCAGGACTGGGCTGAGATGCTGATGCGCATGTACCTTCGCTGGGCCGAACGCCACAACTTCCAGGCAAGGGTGCTTGACACCCAGGAGGGTGATGGTGCCGGTGTCAAGAGTGCCTCGATTGAGATTGAGGGCGATTACGCCTACGGCTACCTCAAAGGTGAAAACGGTGTACACCGCCTGGTAAGGCTGTCCCCTTTCGATGCCAACCACAAAAGACATACTTCTTTCGCCTCCGTATATGCCTACCCGATGATTGATGAAAACATCAACATCGAAATCAACCCTGCTGACCTCAGCTGGGATACTTTTCGGTCGAGCGGCCCCGGAGGACAGAATGTCAACAAGGTTGAAAGCGCCGTCAGGGTCAGACACGCCCCCTCCGGGCTCGTAGTTGAGTGCCAGGAAACAAGGTCGCAGGTGCAAAACAGGGAAAAAGCCATCACCATGCTCAAATCCCAGCTCTACGAAATAGAGCTCAGAAAAAAAAGAGAGAAAATTGACGAACAGGAAAGCACAAAGAAAAGAATCGAATGGGGGTCACAGATCCGCAATTATGTGTTCCACCCCTACAAAATGGTAAAAGACCTTCGGACAAATGCTGAAACCTCCAACGTACAAGAAGTAATGGATGGAGGTATTGATGACTTTATCAAGGCTTTTCTCATCGAATTTGCATAACCATGCTGTGATTTCTTAAAGTCGCGCCTTATGACACTGACGCTCAATGGCTTTGTGGTATCCCTAAACCTTTTCTTCTGCTAACAGCTTCTTACTTGTTGTTTTTCATCAACTTAATTGCACTTTGTTTATAACTTTTCGCTTTTGTTAATAATCTTTAAGCGGAGGGTACGGGTTTGTTTTTTAATTTCGTTGTTACGACTTCACAAAATCGTTTTCATTATTTTTCTAAAACAAACAACAGGGCTTTAGCCCCGGGATAATTCACGGCTAAAAATTAACATAAATATGGGCAGCAAAACCACTACACAGGGAACAAAGGTACATATCCAGCAAGCAGAATCAGGGAACCTTTATGACCAGGTAATAGATGAAAGGAGCAAAGCAGGTGAAAAAGACCAGCTAATCGGCGGCAAAGGTGCTCCAGGTGCAGATAAAGAAATAATGCATCACTCTTTTACAAAATACGACTATGACAGTGTGCTCAAGAAAGCCACGGAATATTTCGATGGTGACACACTGGCTGCAGGTGTTTGGGTTAACAAGTATGCGCTCAAGGATTCGGATGGCAACATTTATGAAGAAACCCCTGATGACATGCACAGGCGCATTGCCAGGGAGATTCACCGCATCGAAAAAAAATATCCTGATCCATTATCCGAAGATAGTATTTTTAAACTTTTGCAGGGTTTTCGCTACATCGTTCCGCAAGGGAGCCCCATGGCGGGCATCGGCAACCCATTTCAAACCGGCTCACTATCAAACTGTTTCGTGATTGGCAACAAAGGCAATGCCGACTCATACGGTGGCATTATGAAGCTTGATGAAGAGCAGGTCCAGCTGATGAAAAGACGTGGAGGTGTGGGGCATGATCTGTCACATATCCGGCCGAAGGGGAGCCCTGTAAAAAACAGCGCACTCACATCAACAGGCCTGGTGCCATTTATGGAGCGCTACTCCAACTCAACGCGCGAAGTGGCCCAGGATGGCCGCCGCGGTGCACTGATGCTCACAGTTTCTGTCAAGCACCCCGATGCAGAAGGCTTTATCGATGCCAAGCTGGAGCAGGGCAAGGTGACGGGAGCCAACGTATCGGTAAAAATCACGCATGAATTCATGCAGGCCGTTGCCGATGACGGTGAATTCGTTCAGCAATATCCCATCAACTCAGACAACCCAAAATACGTAAAAAAAATCCGCGCAAGGGAGTTGTGGAAAAAGATCGTGCACAACGCCTGGAAATCGGCAGAGCCAGGCATCCTTTTCTGGGATACCATCATCAACGAATCAGTTCCTGACACATACAGCGACCTCGGCTTCAACACCGTGTCAACAAACCCCTGCGGAGAAATACCGCTATGCCCCTACGACAGCTGCCGGCTGCTGGCCATCAACCTGTTTGGATACGTCAAACAGCCATTCACGGAACACGCCAGCTTTGACTTCAAACTGTTCAAAGAACACGTAGCCTATGCACAGCGCATTATGGACGACATCATTGACCTGGAGCTGGAAAAAATTGACAACATCCTCAACAAGATCTCCACAGACCCCGAAGCAGATGAAGTTAAGAATGTAGAAAGAAACCTTTGGCTCAAAATACGTGACAAATGCATTGAAGGGCGACGCACAGGCATCGGCATTACAGCAGAAGGTGACATGCTGGCTGCACTGGGCTACAGGTATGGCACAGATGAAGCTACCGGCTTCTCGGTGAACATTCATAAAACCCTTGCCCTGGAAGCATACAGGTCATCAGTAAAGCTTGCAGCCTCACGCGGTGCATTCCCTGTTTATGACAGCCAGCGCGAAGCCGGCAACCCATTCATACTGCGAATCAGGGAGGCCGACCCGGCGCTCTATGAAGAAATGCTCGAATACGGCCGGCGTAACATTGCCCTGCTGACCATTGCCCCCACAGGCAGCGTCTCCATCCTGACACAAACAACGTCGGGCATCGAGCCTGTATTCATGGTCGCATACAAGCGACGCCGAAAAGTCAACCCCAACGACAAAAACGTTCGTGTTGATTTCGTTGATGAGGTGGGTGACCACTGGGAAGAATACAATGTTTTCCACCATAAATTCCTTGACTGGCTCAAAGAGAACGGTTATGACATTGACGAGGTCAAACACCTTAAAGACAAACAGCTAAATGACATTATCCGCAGGTCACCCTATTACAAAGCCACAGCCAATGATGTGGACTGGGTAGCAAAGGTGCACATGCAGGGTGCCGTGCAAAAATGGGTTGACCACTCCATCAGCGTTACCGTAAACGTACCTGGCGATGTTACCGAGGAGCTGGTGGGTGAAATCTACAAAACCGGATGGGAAAGCGGCTGCAAGGGGATCACTGTATATCGTGACGGCTCCCGCTCCGGCGTTCTTGTAAAGGACAATGAGAAGGAGAACGAATTCAAGGAAACCACGGCGCCAAAGCGGCCAAAAGTGCTTGAAGCTGACATTGTTCGCTTCAACAACGACGCAGAAAAATGGATTGCGGTAGTCGGGCTGCTCAACGACAGGCCGTATGAAATATTTACCGGTAAAGCCGAAGGCTTCTACCTGCCCCCAAGCATTGAAAAAGGCTTCGTCATAAAAAACAAACTGGAAAGTGGTGAAAAACGTTACGACTTCCAGTTCCAGGACAAAGATGGCTACAACATAACCATTGAAGGGCTCTCCCGCTCCTTCCACAAAGAGTACTGGAACTACGCCAAGCTTATTTCAGGCATCCTTCGCCACGGAATGCCACTTCCCTCCGTAGTGGATGTGATCGAAGACCTTAGCCTGCACAGTGACAGGCTGCACACTTGGAAGAATGGTGTGGTACGGGCACTCAAGCAATACATCCCCAATGGCACGCAGGCCAAAGGACGCATCTGCAACAACTGCAAGGAAGAAGCCGTAGTCTATCAGGAAGGCTGCCTCACCTGCTCATCCTGCGGAGAAAGCAAGTGCGGCTGATCATAAACTAAATTTGATGGTTAATTGAGGTATATATATTCTCCAACGCCGATAGGTATATTCAGCACATACCAGGCAAACAGCAGCACCAGCCACATAAAAAACAGGATGATCGCATAAGGTATCAACAATGAAACAATCGTGCCGATGCCAATGTTTTTGTTGTATTTATGTATCCACCCAAGCAACAGCGGGAAATAAACATAGAGCGGTGTCACGCAATTAGTGATGGAGTCACCCACACGATACATCAGCTGCACGAAGGCCGGACTGTAATTTAGCTGCGCGAGCATAGGTATGAAGATGGGTGCAAAAATGGCCCATTTGGCGGATCCGCTTCCTAAAAAGATATTCAAAAAGGCCACCAGCACCATAAACAGCACGAAAAGAAACGGTCCGGTAAGACCGGTTGACTTCAGGAAGTCTGCACCGGTAATGGCAAGAATGGTGTCGAGGTTCGACCAGCTGAAAAGGTTGATAAACTGGGCAACCACCAGCATAAGCACAATATAGCCAGACAACTCTTTCATGCCGTGTTCCATCTGCTTTAAGATATCATTCGGTTTTTTTATGGCACCTGTTGCTTTCCCATAGAAGTACCCTGGGATGGCAAAGAAAAAGAACAATATGGGGATGAGTCCGCGCAAAAATGGTGATGGGACAATGCCGCCTGTTTCCTGGTTTCGGAGGGGTGCTCCGGCTGGCGCCACAAGCAAAATGATCACTATGGAATAAATCAGCAGGGCGAGACCGGCTCTTTTCAGTCCCCTGCGCTCAGCATCCGTAAGTTTGCCGTCGTGCACTTCATGATCAAACTCACCCAGCAGTTCAAACTTCTGACAACGTGGAATGGTATAACGTCTTACAATGAAAGCACCACCAAATGCCAGCAGTATGGTTGATGCGATCATAAAATACCAGTTTGCCGTAGCACTGACCTCTACACCACCAGGCATTTGCTGGGTGATCTGGGTGCTGATGCCTGCCAGCAACACGTCAGTGCCGGCAATAAAGAAGTTGGCTGTAAATCCAGCCGTTGCCCCGGCATATCCGGCCACCAAACCGGCAATCGGATGCAGGCCCATTTGTGTAAAGATCAGGGCCGCTATGGGCGGTACAATTACGATACCCGCATCAGAACCGATGTTACCGCACGCTCCGATGATGAATATCACTGGCAAAACGACCTTTTTCGGAACAGAGAATGCAATTGTTCGCAACGCAACCGCCAATAACCCGCTTCGCTCGGCAATGGAAACACCCATAAGCATCACCAGTACAAGTCCAAACGGAGCAAAATGCGCAAAGTTAGTCACCACCTCTTCTAAAAATCGTCGCAAGCCCTCACCTGAAATGAGGTTCTGTGCCTCCACCAGCGAACCGTCATCAGGATGAATGGCACTTACCCCTAAGAATGCCGTGATACCACTCAACACGACAATCAGGATGCATATCCAGACAAAAATCCAGAACGGGTGCGGCAACTTATTGCCCATCTGTTCGATCCACCTGAGGATGCCATTGGAGGACGTATCAGGTTCAACATTTGTTCCGTTGTCAGGCGCTGCCTGGATTCCTTGTTGCTCACCGGTACTTTTTGCCATGCTTCTTCGTTATTAGCGTTCCTATTTTAAATTATTTAGAATCATTCTATATTAATGTTTTATGATTCAGCATATTACGACGAAAGCAAAAATAACATTTTAAGTGATTGCGAACATATTTTTTTGAGGCAAAGCAAAAAGCCCGGCAGCGCAATGCTCCGGGCTTTTATTGACAGGTGTGTCAATATGTTCTATTCTTCTTCTTTTTGCTCTTCTTCGTAGGCTTTTAGGAGTTGTTCCTGCACATCCATAGGCACTTGCTGGTATTCGGCAAATTTTAGACCATAGGTTGCGCGGCCACTGGTGAGTGAGCTCAGGGTTGTGGAATAGCGGTTCATTTCGGCGAGGGGCACTTTGGCTTTGATTCGCTGGTAGTTGCCTTCGCTTTCCATTCCCATGATCAATGCGCGGCGACCTTGCAGGTCTGTCATCACATCACCCATTTTCTCTTCCGGCACCATCACTTCGACGTCATAGATGGGTTCCATAATTTTCGGGCCTGCATTTTTGAAGGCATCCTTAAAGGCATTTCGACCGGCAAGCTTGAACGAGATCTCGTTGGAGTCAACCGGGTGCATCTTGCCATCATAGATATTTACAATGATGTCGCGGGCATAGGAACCGGTGAGCGGTCCTTCTTCCATTTTTTCCATTATCCCTTTCAGAATGGCAGGCATGAACCTTGCGTCAATCGAGCCACCTACGATACAGTTGTTAAACACCAGCTTGCCGCCCCAGCTAAGCTCATGAACATCCTGTTTGCGCACGGGGAATTCAGTTTGGTTTGGCTTTCCTTCTTCATAGGCCTCCACCATCATGTGCACTTCGCCAAACTGGCCGGCACCACCCGACTGTTTTTTGTGGCGGTACATTGACTTGGCATTTTTGGTGATTGTTTCGCGGTAGGGGATCTTGGGTGCAAAAAACTCCACGTCAATCTTATGGATGGTCTCAAGCGTCCACTTGGCCACGTTAAGGTGCATTTCGCCCTGACCTGACAAAATCATCTGCTTGAGCTCTTTTGATTGCTCGAACAGCAGGGTGGGGTCAATGTTGTTCATCTCCCTGAGCACGGTTCCCAGCTTTTCTTCATCACCGGTGGTTTTGGCTTTGACTGCCATGCGGTATTTCGGGGCGGGAAATACGATGTCGGACACTTTCGTTCCCTGGTTTTTGGATGTGGTGAGGGTGTTGTTGGTGTTTGTGTCTTTGAGCTTGATGGTTGCGGCAATATCACCGGCCATCACCTTTTCCACCTTCGTTCTGTTTTTGCCGGCCACCAGGAACAGTTGTGACAGGCGTTCCTTCGACCCGGTATTGGCATTAAGCAAGTCAGCTGATTCGGCAATGCTGCCTTCAAACACTTTGAAGAAGGAGAGCTCGCCAAGGTGTGGCTCAACGGCTGTCTTAAAGACAAAGGCGAGGGTTTCCTTTCCTTCGTCGAAAGTCAGCGGGTTGCCTTCGGCGTCTTTTGTGGGTTCTACTTCCAGTGGTGATGGCAGGTTCTCGGTTACGAATTCCATGAACCTTGCTACGCCCTGGTTATTTTTTGCCGAGGCACACATGATGGGAAACATCGTGCGTGTTGCAATGCCCTGGTTGATTCCCCTGGCCAATTCTTCTTCAGAAAGGGTGCCATTTTCAAAAAAGGCCTCCATGAGGGCTTCGTCACTTTCAGCGGCTGCTTCTATAATTGCGTTGCGATACTCTTCGGCCTGGTCTTTTTCAGCATCGGGGATGTCAAGCACTTCAGCATTTCCACCACCAACCGGAAACTTGAAAAGCTTCATTTTGAGCACGTCAACAACGCTGTCGAAACCATGACCGGCATTTGTGGGATACTGTGCCACGAGCACTTTGTCGCCAAACTGGGCTTTCATCTGCCTTACCGCCTCATCAAAATTGGTTTTTTCATGCTCAAGCTGGTTAACCAGGAATACAACTGGTTTGTCGAGCTGTTTGATCTGGCGCCAGGTGATCTCAGTGCCAACCTCTACCCCATTTTGGGAGTTGATGACCATCACAGCCGTATCAGCCACTTTAAGTGCAGCTATTACCTCGCCGATGAAATCGTCGAATCCGGGGGCATCTATTATGTTGATCTTTTTGCCGGCATATTCGGCATACAACACAGTAGAAGAAACGGAAGCCTGACGTTCCAGTTCCACTTCGCGGTAGTCTGATACTGAGTTCTTGTCGTCAACAGAGCCTCTTCTTTTGATCAAACCACCTTCAAAAAGCATCGCTTCGGCCAGCGTGGTCTTACCAGCCTTGGCCCCTCCTACAAGGGCAAGGTTTTTTAATTCTTTCGTTTGATAAACTTTCATAGCTACTATAAAATATTAAATGGTCTGTAATTCAGATTTGACATTCCAGTTCTCAGCAAGCTTCAGGCTTTATATAAAGCCCGGGGAAATCCAGCATGCTGCGGATAAAAAAGAGGCCAAAGTTAAGAAAAAATCACTGAAGCACTGTCAAATATTCAAAATAAATAACACATAAGTGGCTAAATGGCAAACGAAACCAGCTTGACAAACTCTTTCAGGCGCTTGCTTATGTCTTCCTGTGAAATTCGTACCAGGCCTGTAGTGCCAAA
>SKOK01000263.1 GCA_007120085.1 Bacteroidales bacterium
AAAAAGATATTCAGACTGGCACTTGAAAACAATGCTGCCGGCATCGTGATCTGCCATAACCACCCCAGCGGCAACCCCAGACCAAGCAAAAATGATATCGATCTGACAAGGAAATGCAAAGAAGCCGGGAAACATATAAACATGCCTGTAATCGATCACATCGTTGTCGCACACGATACGTATTTTAGTTTTGGCGACGAGGGAATTTTGTAGAAAAATGAAATTTACCATTACCTTTACAGTGTCATAAATCAGCAAGCCCGATGATGATATTGGTGTATAGTCCGAAAGTTACCAGCCGCATCGAATATGTATGTGATCTGTTGCTTGGCAATTTGCTCATGTCCCAGTGGCAACTGACCGATAAAATCGATTCGCTTCGACTTCATGACGGTCCCAAAATCTGTTATGACAAGGAAAACCGTGACGCTCAGGCACTCCATGTTCCTGCGCAAGGCTTCCTGGCAGAAAGAGGCGTGCGCAGCTTTCAGCCCCCCGTTCGATGGCATGATGACCTGCCGCATTTATTCCCTCAGCCTGAACAAGGTGATACCGGCTTTGACCTGTTTGCTGGCACATTCTATCTTGTTAGCAGATATGAGGAATATCTGCCACACGAAAAGGATGCTTTTGGCCGCTTTGAAGCCGACGTATCCTTTGCATACCTGAATAATTTTCTGCAAATACCCGTAGTCAACCATTATGCCCTAATTCTTAAAAAGGAACTGCAACGAAAATACCCTTCATATACATCCCCGAAACCTGTTTTTTCTTTTTTGCCTACCTATGATATTGATGTGGCATTTGCATACAAGGGACGCGGGTTGCTTCGCTCAGCACTCGGAATTCTAAGGTCTTTGTGGGAACGCAACCTGAAAGCCATTGCAGACCGCTTTATGGTGCTGGCAAATAAGCAGCATGATCCCTTTGATACTTATGACCACCAGCTGTCGCTTTCCAAAGAAAGTGGCATCCGTGCCTTTTATTTTTTTCTTTGTGGTAATTATGGCCATTACGACAAGAACATCGCTTTTTATGCAAGGTCTTTCTTCTCTGTCGTAAAAAAGCTCAGTGATTATGCATACATTGGCCTGCATCCGAGCTTTGCTTCCAACGAGGAAGCCGGATTGCTCAGCACAGAGGCTGAAAGGTTAAGCAATATCTTAAATGAAGATATCAAATATAGCCGCCAGCACTATTTAAAACTTGCCTTTCCACAAACATATCAAAACCTGCTGAAGGTAAATATCTCTCACGACTTCTCAATGGGTTATGCCAGCCAGCCAGGCTTCAGGGCTGGCATATGCACCCCGTTTTTTTTCTATGACCTGGAGTCAGAAAGCACCACTCCACTTACAGTCATGCCCCTGGCCGTAATGGACGGGACGTTTTTGCAATACCTGAAAAGCTCCCCCGGTGACTCATTTAACACCATCAGCAAAATCGTTGACGAAATCGAGCGCGTAGGGGGTACGTTTGTAAGCCTCTG
Organism: Bacteroidales bacterium; assembly: GCA_007120085.1. Taxonomy (GTDB): domain Bacteria; phylum Bacteroidota; class Bacteroidia; order Bacteroidales; family UBA7960; genus PUPG01. The sequence goes on from SKOK01000263.1 coordinate 1,490, forward strand.
GCATAACGACACCTTGCGCAAGTGCGTTGGAAATGAAGCATGGATAAGGCTTTACGAAAATGTTTACCGGCTGGCAGCTTCAAAACATAAAAAAGATTATGATCCGGTACCTAACACATGATGAAATTGATTTTGAAAAATGGGATCAATGTATCGACAGGTCCATGAATGGCATCTTTTACGCCTATTCGTGGTACCTTGATATGTGTTCCACTTCGTGGGACGCCCTGGTGGACGACGATTATCTTGCTGTGATGCCCCTCCCTGTAAGAAAAAGATACGGTATCAAGTATGTTTATCAACCTTTTTTTATTCAACAGCTTGGTGTTTTCAGCAGTAAAAGTTTAACCGCAAACATTACGGAACAGTTTTTGAACTGCATCCCGAAGGATGTCCGGTTCATGGATTATAATCTGAATACTTTTAATCGCCTGCCCGAACGACATAAAGCCATAAAATCCAAGGGAGTAACATATGAGCTTGATCTTATACTGCCTTATGAACAGCTAAAGGCAAAGTATTCTGACAACACCAGACGGAACATAAAAAAGGCCATTAAAAGCGATGTTTTCATTACTGGTCATTCACGACCGGAGGAGATCATCACTGCATTTCGCAATAACAGCCATCGTTATCGCATCCCTTTCACTGAGAATGACTACCGCGTACTTAAGCATCTGATATACGCAGGCATGCACAAAGGGATGGTTTCGATTAAAGCTGCCTATACTGAAAACAACAACTTTTGTGGAGGGATCGTTTTTTACAAGAGTCATAAAAAAGCCGTTTGGCTGTTTTCGGGAACCACTCCCGAAGCCCGTGAAAATGGAGCCATGAGCCTGCTTGTCGATAATTTTATTAGGGAAAATGCAGGTAAGGAAATGGTGCTCGATTTTGAAGGTTCCAAAAATCCTGATCTTGCACGCTTTTATCGTGGGTTTGGTTCAGAAGAATGTGTATTTTTACAGATTGAAATGAATAACATGCCTGTTTTTGCTAAGTCATTGCTTTACAGCGTGCTGTATTTTAAAAGACTTTTCAAGAGACAGCTGACAGTCTTTATCTAAACCTATTATTGCTGCCAAATGATACAAATTCTTGGAAATAAGTCTTCTTTGATGAATCAATATATTGCTGAGATGCGTGATGTCAACATTCAGAAAGACAGTCTGCGCTTTCGGCGTAACATGGAGAGGGCAGGTGAGATCTTTGCCTATGAGATCAGCAAGACATTGTCGTGGACAAGCAAGGAGGTTGTGACCACACTTGGTGAGGCACGTTGCGAGGTATTGGAGGAGCAGCCTGTGATTGCAACCATACTTCGTGCAGGGCTCCCGCTGCACCAGGGCTTGCTGAATGCATATGACAAGGCAGAGAATGCTTTTATTTCGGCATACCGGAAGCATCGCAAGGATGGTCGTTTCGACATCAAGGTTGAGTATGTCTCAGGTCCATCGCTCGACGGAAAGGTGCTGATCATAAGTGACCCGATGCTGGCCACCGGCGCATCAATGGTGTTGAGCTGCAAGGAGTTGATCAGAAAGGGCGAGCCTCAGCATATACATATTGTTGCCATCCTGGCCAGCAACCAGGGTGTTGAATTCATTCGAAAAAACATGCCAGGCGATAATTATACCATCTGGCTTGGTGCACTTGACGATGAATTAACCGCCAAGGCATACATTGTGCCTGGCCTTGGTGATGCCGGTGATCTTGCCTTTGGAAGTAAACTTTAAAAGCATTATGAAATGCGCGTGATAGCCACTGTGTTTTTTGAGAATCTGAAAATTGCACTTGAGTCGATTCGGAATCATATGCTCAGGGCATCTCTCACCGTGCTCATTATTGCCTTTGGCATTATGGCGCTGGTGGGAATACTCACCGCCATCGATTCGATAAAGTTATCCATTACGGAGAATTTTGCCCGCCTGGGGGCCAACAGTTTTTCCATCCGAGCACGTTCAATGGTTGTGCAGACAGGTGGTGCGAGGCAATCCAGGGTGTTTACGCGCATTTCCTATGATGAGGCAATTGCATTTAAGAACCAGTTTGATTTTCCTGCCCACGTGGCGCTCACGGTATGGGGCACCGGAAGTGCCACGGCCAGATATCGCAACAATGAGACAAACCCCAATGTCCGTGTGATCGGCAGTGACGACAACTACCTGGTGACATCGGGGATGGAGTTATCTGCCGGGCGCAACTTTTCACCCTCGGAGCTGCAATACGGGGGCCGGGTGGTTTTGATTGGCCATGATGTGGCCACTACGCTCTTTCCCGGTCAGGCTGATCCCGTTGGCGCTGTCGTCATGCTGGCCAGCCGTCCTTACCAGGTAATTGGTGTGCTAAAGCAACAAGGCACCGCTTTTGGTTTTTCTGAAGACCTGAACTGTATATTGCCATATATGACGGTGCGCCAGGACTTCTCACGACCCAATATGAACTACACCATTAATGTGAGCACCTATGATTTGGAAACGCTTGATGCTGCCATCGATGAAGCCACAGGTCTGTTCCGCGTCATAAGGGGCGTGCGCATTGGTGACCCCAGCAGCTTCGATATCGAAACCAGCGACAGGCTGGCACAGGACCTGATCGAAAACATCCGCTTTATCACCCTCGCCACCACCATCATTGGGCTGATCACCCTTGCCGGAGCAGCCATTGGCCTGATGAATATTATGCTTGTGTCTGTAACCGAACGTACACAGGAAATCGGCATCCGTAAGGCCCTTGGAGCCACGCGGGCAGTCATTAAACAACAGTTCCTGTCGGAAGCCATTGTGATTTGTCAGATAGGCGGAATCGTAGGCATTGTGCTGGGTATCATTGCCGGCAACGGTATTTCTGTGCTCATCGGAAACCCCTTTATCGTTCCCTGGGTCTGGGTAATCACCGGTGTTGCTCTGTGCTTTGGTGTTGGCGTGATAGCTGGTTATTATCCCGCAGCCAAGGCCTCCCGCCTCGATCCCATTGAATCACTCAGGTATGAATAACAGACCTGGCTGCAGGACAACTTGTTTACAAATGACTTATGCAGCCAGATTGCTCTGAATGCCAGCATACCTCTTAAAAAAATTATTATGGAAAAACTTACAAAAATAGTCGCCACTGTATCTGATCAGAAATGCGACCCTGACTTCATTTGCGAATTGTATGAAGCAGGGATGGATGTTGTGCGGATAAATACTGCTCATCAGCAACCGGAACAAACACAAAAAGTCATTGAAAACGTAAGAATGCTGTCTGCCAGGATTCCTTTCATGATCGATACGAAAGGTCCGGAGGTACGAACCAATATGGCAAAGGAGGAAATGGTAGTAGTCAAGGGCCAATTGATACGTGTTATAGGTCACGCCACTGAAACATCCTGCAAGGATTGTTTGTATGTTAATTATCCTGACTTTGTGAAACATCTTGCTCCGGGCAAAATGATCATGATAGATGACGGTGATATTGCCCTTACAGTTGTGGAGCAGCACGACAATCACCTGATATGCCGTGTTGAAAATGGAGGAACCATCAAGGCCCGCAAGAGCGTTAACCTGCCCGGAACAGTACTCGACTTGCCATCATTGAATGAAAAAGATCTCCTGTATATCGATTTCTCCATCAAAAACGATGTTGATTTCATTGCACATTCCTTTGTCAGGAACAAGGAAGATGTGCTTGCCATACAACGCATTCTTGACAAGCACAACAGCCGGATCAAGATCATCGCCAAGATTGAGAACCAGCAAGGTGTTGACAATATTGATGAGATACTGGATCACGTGTATGGCATAATGATCGCCCGTGGTGATCTTGCCATCGAGATCCCGGCGGAGCGAATTCCGGGTTTGCAGGCCAGCCTGGTCAAAAAATGCGTTCGCAGGAAAAAGGCTGTCATCATTGCCACCCAGATGCTTCACAGCATGATTAACAATCCACGGCCCACGCGGGCAGAGGTTAGCGACATCGCCACCGCAGTCTTCTCAGGCACTGATGCAGTAATGCTTAGCGGTGAAACGGCGTTTGGGAAATATCCCGTCGAGGCATTGCAGATAATGACACGTACTGCCCGTGAAGCCGAGAAAAGCAAGTCGTTTCATATTGACAGCAAAGTATTGCCGCACGACAACTACATTTCTGTGTTTTTATCCAAGACCGCGGTGCGGTCTATTTCCAAACTTAACACCAAGGCCATCATCACGGATACCGATACCGGCAAGACAGCCCGCTACCTTTCGGCATTTCGCGGTCGCACCCCGATCTATGCCCAGTGTTACGACCAGCGCGTAATGCGCGAGCTTGCGCTGAACTATGGTGTGTTTGCCGACTATATGGATGTGGAGACATCGAAAAAAACATTTATCCGTTCTACCCTTACTCGCCTGATCAGCCAGGAAGAGATTAAGCTTGAAGATTTGATTGTTGTGCTTGCAGGGAATTTTGGAAAGAAAGCTGGTCCTTCTTTTATCGAGATCAGCACCGCCGGCAGTATGCTGCAGTAGGGCATGGTGGATTATTTGCCCGTCGGGTTCTCAGTCTTTATTGCGGATCTTGCCACTCCAGCGTAAAAAGCAAGTGCCGGATATCTTCCTCCAGGAATTCAATAACAGGTGCCAGTGAGTCATTGTCGGGCGTTACATTAAAGTATAATGCGCCCCGCAAAAAGTGGTGCAGGCTGTCAGTGGCCCAAAACTGAAGTGCTGAAGCCGCTTCCCTGCCCCTGATCCTGATCAGGGTGCCGTAAACCCTGTCTTCTTCATTAATGAATGTTTCATCACGTATGGCAGTGGCTTTTGGAATGTGGCGATGTATGAAAGTATGGGCGTCTTCCAGGTATCTGTGCAGTTCGTTGCGGCCGCTAAGCTGCTTGTAGCTGAGATGCAGGCGTGCGTTGAAATCTTCAAATACAATATCGGCCCAATAAGGCTCAGCCCAATCACGGGTGTCAGGAACAACAATGGAATATACCGGGTGTTCAAAGCGGTAGGGGTGCAGGGAGTCAAACTGAATGTAGGCCTTTTCGGGCAGGGCAATGCGGAAGAACCCACGTGGCCTGGGCGTTTCATTGCCACCACAGGCAACCATCAGAACAAGAAAAAAAAGGATTATGATTTGATTTCTCATACATCTTTGCGTACTTTGACCTTGATGCTTTTAATCCGGCGTTTGTCAACACCCTCAATCTCAAAGTCAAACTGTTTGTACCTGATTCTTGCACCCTTGAAGGGGATTTCCTGCTTCATCTCCAGAATAAGCCCCGCCAGTGTGTCAGCCTCACCCCTTACTTCATTAAAAACGTCATCATCGGTGCCGGTGATCCTTGAAAAGTCTTTTAGAAGTGTTTTGCCTTCAAAGACATAGGTGCCGGCATCTATTTTAGAATAGATGGCCTCTTCCATGTCAAACTCGTCGTTGATCTCTCCAACGATCTCTTCCAGGATGTCTTCAAGGGTTACCAGCCCTGCAGTGCCGCCATATTCGTCAACAACGATCGCCATATGTATCTTTTTCTCCTGGAATTCTTTGAGCAGGTCGTTAATGCGCTTGCTCTCAGGCACAAAAAAGGCATTTCGCAAAAGCTCCTGCCACTTGAAGTCAACCTCTTTGTCGAGGTAGGGCAACAGGTCTTTAATATAGAGGATGCCTTCTACGTTGTCGAAGTTTTCGCGATATACGGGGATGCGGCTGTATCCTGCTTCCCTTATGACCTCAAGAAGTTTTTCAAACCCTGTGTTATGATCGACAGCCACCACATCAACGCGCGATTTCATAATCTCACGAACATAAATGTTTCCAAAACGGACGATCCCGCGCAATAGCTTTTTATCCTCTTCTGTTGTTTTGTCATCAGAAGTGATCTCCAGGGCGTGCGACAACTCGTGCATGCTTAGGTTTGGCCTTTTCTTTTCCATCCGCGTGTCGATGATGCGGGTGGTTTTAACCAGCAGTGAGCTAAGCGGTGACAAGAGCCTTCGCAAGATAACCATAGGGCTTGACATCATGGAGGAGAAGCGCACAGGGTGCTTTGATGCATATACTTTGGGCAGAACTTCTGCAAATAGCAGTATTAGAAAAGTTACTGCCACAACCTGGATAAGAAAGCCCAGTACCGGATGCATCTGCATGTCAAAAAGGGCCCTGAAAACAACCGTTGACAGGATGATGATGGCAATGTTGAATACATTGTTTGCGATGAGTATGGTCGCCAGCAATTGGTTTGGACGTTCGAGCAGGGACAGTATGTTTTTATCGTTGGCTTTTTTTAATTCCCTGATGCCGGCGATGTGGGTGTGGGTGAGGGAAAAGAAAGCGATCTCTGAGCCTGATATCATTGCCGAAAAAAACAACAGCACGGCCATGGCTCCCATGCCCAGCAGGGCGTTGATAGAAAATTGGCTTAAAAGCGTTAAAAGGTGTGCGCTTAAGCACAAATAAGGATCAGCTGATTCTTCCAAACTATTTTAAGTTCTTTGTTTTATGCAAAATTAATACATTTTTCTTTAGGCTCCGATCACGAATTTGCTTAATGGTAAAATAAACAGATTAAAAGGAACGATGGGCTTAATTGTCGTCAGCAAACCACTCGGCATAGGCCGTAGCAGTTTCATGAAGCCGCAGAGAGTGCAGAGATACGTGTTCAGGAAGGGCTTTTGTAATTTTTGTTGCAAAATCACAAACCATGTTTTCGCAAGTGGGCTGGTAATTCACTGAAGCAATTTTCCCAAACAGGTGATTGTCTTCTGTCATGCTGGCGTGAGGTGTGTTTGCGTTGACCAGCAGAGCGTGGTCGTAAGGCTCAATGATCAGCTTGTTAACGATCTGTTTCAGCACGGAGAAATCGATAAGCATGCCCTGTTTGGGATGTTCTGCTTCGTTAACCGGCTTCCCTTTTACCGTTACATATAAGAGGTAACTGTGGCCGTGGATGTTGCGGCAAGGCCCGTCGTAGTTCCAAAGTGCGTGCGCTGCCTCAAACCTAAATTGTTTGGTAATGCGCACTACCGCTGATTGTTCCATTGTTTTTCCTTTGTTGAGAACGGATGACGTCAATAACTTATGGTGTAAGTATAGACTTCCTTTTGTTTTACTTCCTTTTGTCCTTCGCCAGTTTTTTTTGCTGGAGATGGCTGAACGGGATCTTTTTGTTGTTTGCTGCTGTAGGTAACAGAGTACTTTTGTTGTTTGATGTGGTTCTTGATGCGAAAGGGTATTTTGATTTTGTTATCAGTGATGACCCTGACGCCCCTGTTTTTTACGGACTGGTAACTAAGCATTCCCACAAGCCTTAAGGCTTCTTCGTCGCATCCGTGTCCAATGCCTTTTACAATTTCCGGGTTTATCACCTCCCCTTTGCCTGTTACCTTGTATTTGATGATCACATCTCCCTCAACCTTCTTCTGTAAAGCTTCTTCCGGGTAGTTCAGGTTTTCTTTGATGAATTTTTTAAGCAGGTCCTTGCCGCCATCGAGGTGCGGCAGTTTAAGGAATTTTTTTTCGCGCTTGGTCATAGTCAATTGGGCTTTGTCATCAGCCTTATTTTTGGTTGATGAAACGGATGGCATGTTCGTTGAAAGCTGCAGGCTGGTCCACATTGCAAACGTGACCTGAATTTTTGATGGTTATGAGTGAAGCCATGTCATTGTGCTTTACCAGCTCCCTGACTGGTTGCAGGAAAAGGTGGTCTTCTTCGCCCATAAGGTAAAGTGTAGGGATGGACGGGTTTTGCTCAACGTGGTACTGCAGCAGGGGGTTCACGTTTCTCAGGAGTTTAAACCAGCGGTTTATTTCACGGCGATATATTTTTTGCGCTTCCTTGATAAAGATATACCTGCTTTCTTTGTGCCTTTTATTGGGCATCAGGATGCGTGCAAAGAGGCGGTAGAGCCACATAAACGGGATTACGGGCTTAAATACCTTGGCTACCTGCACCAGGAAGCGTGACCTGATATTCAGCCTGGTGATGGCGCCTGCCAGCGTCATTGACTCAACCCTGTCCGGGTCAAGCTCCGCAATTACCCTGATCAGGATGGTGCCAAGGGATACACCTATGAAGTGACTCTTTTTTATTGCAAGATGATCCAGCACATCCAGCACATCCATGCTGATGTCTTCAAACGTATAATCCCTGCCCATATAGGCCGCGAACAAGTCTCGTGATTTCCCATGTCCGCGCAGGTCAACAACCAGTACGTTAAAGTGCTTTGAAAACTCGCGTATCTGCTTGAACCATACAATGGAACTGCCCCCTACACCGTGTACGAGCGTCACCCAGGGGGCTTCAGGACCGTTTAGGTATGTCTTGTAGTAAAGCCTGCCCTGCTGGCCACCCGGATCATCATCAGCAGCAATGTCATTTGCTGCAAGCTGATTTATGTTTTTTCGATCTAGGTCTGTTATCACTTGTCTCATATATAATTTGCAAAGATAGGCATTTTGTGAAATCTGGGCACTTCAATGACTATCAGTGACTAACTGAACCCATAAATGATGTTAAACAATGATGCTGGCTTGACTACAGGGGGTTGCTGAGGTCAAAATCAACCCGAAGCCGCTTTTCTCCATCACGCTCAAGACGATAGGTTAATGTGGTAAGGTTTTTATCCAATCTGACTGTCCACACATTGCCCCCTCCTCCGTCAATCAGCTCCGCAGTGTATGCGTCTGCCGGGAAATGTTGCTCAAATGCCGTGCCATGATCATCGGCATAGCCACCATAAAGGTTTTCCTCTTCGGGCGTGCCATCCGGATAACGGTGGTCGTGGCGGAAGCGTAAGTTGCCGTCTTCAACCAGGAACATCCAGGTCCGGGACTGATCTTCGCCCACATGGAAGGGGATATGGATATGGTCTTTTTCGCAAACTGT
>SKOK01000052.1 GCA_007120085.1 Bacteroidales bacterium
GTATTTTTCTGCAGCAGCTGCGGTGCAAGTTCTCCCAAGTGGATGGGGCGTTGCACAGCCTGCGGTGAGTGGAACACTTATGTTGAAGAGGTTGTAAAGGCCGACAGTAAGTCAAGGGGGGGGAGCGGTCATGGCCCGGCTTCCGGCACTGCTTTTTCGAAGCCGCGGCTTATCAGTGAAATAGATTTTACGAGTGTAAAACGCATCGCCTCACAAAGCGCAGAGCTTGACCGGGTGCTTGGCGGAGGCATTGTGCCCGGGGCGTTGATGCTGATTGGCGGTGAACCCGGCATCGGGAAGTCAACCCTGATGCTGCAGGTCGCCATGCAGATGAAAGGGATGAAGGTGCTTTACATATCCGGTGAAGAGAGTGACCTGCAGCTGAGTTTGCGTGCCCGCCGCCTGGGGTTCGAACATCCGGCCTGTTATGTTTTGACAGAAACAGATACCGGCAGCATATTCAAGCACATTGGATCACTCAAGCCTGAACTGGTTATCATCGACTCTATTCAGACGCTTACAACGCCTAACATCGACTCCTCAGCTGGCAGCATAAGCCAGATACGCGAATGCGCTGCTGAGTTTCAGCGTTATGCAAAAGAGAGTGGCACACCGGTTTTTCTGATTGGCCACATCACCAAGGAAGGCTCCCTGGCCGGGCCCAAGCTATTGGAGCACATGGTTGACACGGTGTTGCAGTTTGAAGGGGATCACAATCACCTTTACCGCATCCTTCGGGCTGCCAAGAACCGCTTTGGCAGTACGAGTGAGCTGGGAATTTTCGAGATGCGCAATTCCGGTTTGCGTGAAGTGTCAAATCCGTCAGAAATGTTGCTGTCGCAACGCGATGAGCTGGTCAGCGGCGTTACAGTGTCAGCAACTATCGAAGGTTTGCGGCCGATGCTCATTGAAACACAGGCGCTGGTAAGCACGGCTGCTTATGGCACACCGCAGCGATCTGCCACCGGCTTTGACCTGCGCCGCCTGAATATGTTGCTTGCCGTGCTTGAAAAACGCTGTGGGTTCAGGATAGCCGCAAAGGATGTCTTCCTGAATGTCACCGGCGGCATCAGGGTGGATGATCCGGCCATCGACCTGGGCGTTATATGTGCCGTGCTCTCATCAAGCGAAGACATCGCCATAAGCGAAAAAACCTGCTTTGCGGCCGAAGTAGGCCTGACCGGTGAGATCAGACCCGTAACCCGCATTGAACAAAGGATATCGGAAGCAGCCAAGCTTGGCTTCAGCGAAATATTCGTGTCTAAGTTCAGCCTCAAGGGGATGGAAAAAAAGGACTTTGGAATAAAGGTGCAGCCGGTAACCCGAATAGACCAGGTATTTACAATGCTTTTTGGCTGAATTTAGGTGAGTTGTTGTGAGGGGAATGTCAGTATCGGACGGACCCTATGAAGTTCTTTTTTTCTTAGAGGGATCTGCAAGCAGGTCTTTTAATGCTTTGTCAATTTCCGAAAAAATAAACTCGTATCCATTATCATTTAGATTGCAGGGAAGGACGTATTGTCCAGTGGTCAGCACTGATGCAGCCTCTCCATAAACAAGTTTCAGGGCAAGTGCCGGTACGCGGAAATTGGCGGGCTTCAGAAAAACACCGGAAATGGCTTTTGTAAGCTCCTTGTTGGAAACAGGGTTTGGCGAACAGACGTTGGCTATTCCCCTAAACTTCATATGGTCGGTAGCAAAACGGAAAACATCCAGTACATCTTCGATATGTACCCATGACATTATTTGTTTTCCACTGGCGATCTGACCACCAAAGCCCTTTTTGAAGGGTGCTGCCATCTGCGGCAACGCACCTCCCTCTTTCCCGAGAATGATGCCAAAGCGGAAAATCAGCACGCGCCAGCAAATCTCCTCTGCACGCAATGCCTCCGCTTCCCAGTCGCGGCACACCTTTCCCAAAAAGTTGTCAGCCAATGCCGTACTGTCCTCACAGTGTTTTCCCTGTTCAGAATAGATGCCGGTTGCTGATGCGCAAATAAAATGTGGGGGTGGTGTCTCCATGACTGCCATTGCATCCACTATCAAACGGGTGGTCAGGATACGGCTGTCATATATCTCTTTGCGGTAGGCTTTTGTCCAGCGTTTGATAATTGGTGCGCCAGCCAGGTGAATGACGTATTTTGCACCCTTGAGCTTTTGGGCAAGAGCCGGTGCATCCAAATGAAAGTCTTCACGATCCAGTTCAATTACCTCATCGCCCTGCGATCTGAAGAAGGTACAGAGCTTGCTACCTACAAACCCACTCGAACCACTTAGAGCTATTTTCATAAAAAACGCATATTGTCAAAACAATGCATAAAATTAATCAAAAAAAGTGACTTCATAAACATTTTTATGCTTTAGTTTTTTACTTTTGTAGGATTATGTTTTTGTAGGATTATATTTATTTCTTGTTTATCACTTTTCTCATACAAATACCATGAAAACTTTATTGTATATCATCTTTCTGGTCTTGTTTATGACTATATCCCCTGGCCTTACGGCGCAGGAGAACCGGGTCTGGAGCCTTGAAGACTGTGTGGAGCATGCGCTGGAAAACAATTTACGGATCCAGCAGCAGAAGCTGGGTGTTGACATTGCGACGGAGAACCTGCGGCAAACGAGTGCCTCGCGTTTTCCAAACCTGAACAGCAGTGCTTCTCATAACCTTAATTATGGCCGTACGCTTGACCCTATCACCAATGAGTTTGCGACAGAGCGGGTGCAGAGCAACAATTTCAGTATCAGCAGTGGCGTGACCCTGTTTGGTGGTTTTCAGATCAGGAATAGCGTTGCGCGAGACCGGTATGAGCTGGAGGCCAGCCGTTACGATGTTGAAAGTTTTGAACAAGACATTGCGATTGCCGTGGCCTCGGCCTACCTGCAGATTCTGTTTGCCGGGGAACTGCTTGAGATTGCCTCCAGTCAGCTGGAGATCACCCGTCAGCAGGTTGAGCGCACATCAAAGCTTGTAGAGGCTGGCACGCTTGCCCGTGGCAGTTTGCTGACCATACAGGCACAGGAGGCCTCCGAAGAGTTGCAGCTTGTGAATGCTCAAAACCAGCTCCGGATCGCCTATCTCGACCTGATGCAGTTGCTTGATCTGCGAGAAGATACGCCCTTTGAGATCGAGGTGCCCGATATTGATGTGCAGCCCAGCCAGACTGTTGAATATTCTCCCTTGCAGATCTATGGCACGGCCGTGCAGATCCAGCCCAGTGTGTTGTCAGCCGACATCAGGCTTAACAGCGCCGAAAAAAGCCTTGACATCGCCAGGGGAGGCCGTTACCCGGTGCTTTCGCTGAGTGGCAGCATGGGAACAGGCTATTCTGAAGCGAGGTTGCAGATCACTGACATGACAGAACTTGATCCTCAGCAAATAGGACAAACAGCTTCCGGTGAAGCAGTATTCGCCCCTTCATTCGCTTTTGAAACGGACATCATCCCCTTCTGGGATCAGGTTGACGAAAACGTCAACCGCAGCGTCGGCCTTTTTCTGCGCATCCCGATTTTCAACAATTACCAGGTAAGATCAACCATTAGCCGCAACAGGATTGGCGTTGAGAATGCACGTTTGCAAAGACAAATCGTACGCGACCAGCTCTACAAAACCATAGAGCAAGCCCACCAGGACGCTCACGCCGCCTTGCAGCGCTATAATGCAACAGAAAAAAACCTGCAAGCCCTGGAAGAAGCATTTCATTACACCGAACAACGCTTCAACGTAGGCATGGTCAATACACTCGAATACAATGATGCGAAAAACAGGCTTACGGCAGCACAGTCAGAACTGCTGCAGTCAAAATATGAATATGTGTTCAGGGTGCAAATCCTGGACTTTTACCTGGGCAGGCCAATCAGCCTGAGATGATAAATTCCGTAATGACAGGGCTTGACCTGTCACCAGAAACCAGAAACCAGAAACCAGAAACCCGTAACCATGAACTATGAACCCGTAACCATATACAGATGAAACTGAACAAACCATTAAAGATTGCACTGATTGTTTTTGCAGTGCTGCTGATTGTTATCCTCGTAGGCCGCAGGGCAGGATGGGTAGGAGGTCACGAAGGCGTAAGGGTATCCGTTGAAGAGGCAGCCCGACGCGACATTGTTGAAATTGTTACTGCCAGTGGCCGCGTAAGGCCTGTTACCGAGGTCAAGATGAGCCCCGATGTTTCGGGTGAGATCATTGAGCTAAATGTAGAGGAGGGTGACTATGTTGAGCGTGGCCATTTTCTTGCACGCATCAACCCTGACATCTATGAAGCGGCCCTCGACCGCATGGAGGCGTCGTTGAATACATCGCGGGCAAACCTGGCCAATGCAAGGGCGCGGCTCTTGCAGGCTGAGGCGCAGTTTATCAACGCCAGTGCGAATTACCAGCGAAACAAAAAACTCTTTGAACAAAACGCCATCTCTGAAGCTGAATACGACACTGCACGATCCCAGTTCCTCGTGGCAGAAGCTGATGTTGAAGGCGCCAAACAAAGCGTCATCGGTAGCGAGTTCCAGGTAAAAAGTGCAGAGGCCGGAGTTACGGAAGCCCGCGATAACCTGTCAAAGACAAACTTATATGCCCCGATGAACGGCACAGTGTCGCGACTGGATGCGGAAATTGGTGAAAGGGTAGTAGGTACCTCGCAGTTTGCAGGTACGGAAATCATCCGCATCGCAAACCTGAATGAAATGGAAGTAAAAGTGGAAGTCAATGAAAATGACATAGTCCGCGTGAATGAGGGAGATACTGCCTTCATCCAGGTAGATGCCTTTTTCGGAGAGCGTTTCCTCGGAGTGGTTACTTCAATTGCCAATTCAGCCATTGGTGAGGGGATGGGCATTGACCAGGTTACGAACTTTGAAGTGCGCATCCGCATGATAACTGAGTCATATGCACACCTTTTGCGGGAGGACAGGCCCCACCTTTCCCCCTTCCGGCCAGGGATGTCGGCAACGGTTGACATACAAACGCAAAAGGTTTACAATTCTATTTCTGTACCTATTCAAGCCGTTACCACGCGCGAGGGAGGCCGCCAGCAAAATGATAATGAAGAAAAGTCTGTAGAGGCTGCAGTGGATTCAAGACCAAAGGAATACGTCTTTATCTATGAGAATGGCGCTGCAAAGCAAGTAGAGGTTGTTTCTGGTATCCAGGATACGCAATACATTCACATCAAAGAGGGTCTTGAAGAAGGGCAGGAGGTCATCACCGGGCCTTATCGCCAGGTCTCTAGAGACCTGAAGGATGGCGATCAGGTAATCAAAGTGCAACGCGAAGAACTTTTCAGATAGATGCCGTCCATAATTCACATAGAAACAACCACCAGGGCTTGTTCGGTGGGGCTGTCACATAGTGGAAAAATGCTTGCCTTGCGCGAAAGCGTCAGCCAGGAATATTCGCACTCATCATCGCTTACTGTTTTTATGGAAGATGTGATGAGGGAGGCTGGCAAAAAGCCCTCCGACATAGATGCAGTAGCTGTGAGTTACGGACCGGGGTCATACACCGGACTTCGAATTGGGGTTTCAGCGGCCAAAGGCTTTTGTTATGCCCGTGACATTCCGCTTATTGCCATTGATACTTTGAAAGCCCTTGCGAAAACAGCCATCCGGAAACTGGCAGGACAGGAAGGCCTGGTCCCCCTGGCAGCCCTGGAAGCTCTTTTTTGCCCCATGATAGATGCACGCCGCATGGAAGTTTATTATGCACTCTACAGGCACGACTTATTCTCAATGCAGGAAACCAGGGCAGAGGTAATAGGTGAAGATACCTTCAGCAAACTCCTGGAAGACTATAAAATAATCTTTTTTGGGGATGGTGCTGAGAAGTGCCGAAGTGTTATCAAGAGCTGCAATGCATTGTTCCTGGACGATATTTGGCCATCTGTCCTTGGGATGGCGGAAGAAGCTGAAAAACACTTCGAGCAGGGCATCTTTGTAAACCTGGCATACTTCGAACCATTTTACCTCAAAGACTTTGTGGCCGGGAAACCAAAAGTGAAAGGACTGTATTCCTGAAAATTCTCTATATTTGCATTAAACAAATTGCAATGTGGCAGAAAATCCCTTCATTTTTGCGTAACAAATACTTCCTGGTCTTCCTGGCTGTTTTGGTATGGCTTGTGTTTTTTGACACACACAGCTTCATACAACAGTGGCGAATGCACCGGCAGTTGAAGGAGCTGAAAACCGAACGTGATTTTTACCGTGAACAGATCACACGCGACAGCCTCGCCATCGAAGAACTTACTGGTGACCCGGATGCCCTTGAACGTTACGCCCGTGAGAAATACCTGATGAAGCGTGAGGGTGAGGATGTTTACATTGTCGTAGAGGAAAAGTAAATGTGGAAATGATTATGCTGGGTCTGCATTGAAGATCAGGCGAACTGGTTTCCACTCTTTGTCCCTTAAAAAATCATTGGCCAGCCTTTTAAGTTTTGCTTTGTCTTCGGGAAGCCTTGGACTTCTCACAAGTTTTATCATGATGTTTTTGATGAACTGGTTGCGAATTCTGGACACGATAGGATATTCGGGGCCAAGCACCTGTCCGGGGAAGTCTTGCCTTAGCAGGTGAGCGAGCCTGTCAGCAGCCCTGTTCACCAGCTTGTCGTCAGGATGGAGCACCGACACAATGACGAGCCGGCTGTATGGAGGATAGTTAAACTCCAGTCTTTCAGCAATTTGTGCCCGGTACATTGCTTCATAGTCGTTATCAATCACTTGTTTTATGACAGGATGTTCGGGATGGTAAGCCTGGATGATCACTTTGCCGCGTTTTTTGCTTCGTCCTGCCCGGCCGCTCACCTGTGCCATCAGCTGGAACCCCCGTTCGTGTGCCCTGAAGTCGGGGAAGTTCAGCAGGTTGTCGGCATTCAGGATTCCCACCACGCCCACATTGTTAAAATCCAGGCCTTTGCTGATCATTTGTGTGCCCACGAGGATGTCTGTGCGGCCTTGTTCAAAGTCATCAATGATTTTGCGGTAGGCATTTTTTGAGCGCGTGGTGTCGAAATCCATTCTTGCCACACGGGCATCAGGAAAGAAAAGCGGCAATTCTTCTTCAACTTTTTCAGTGCCAAAGCCTTTCATTCTGACAGCGGTAGAGCCACAGTCAGGGCAAGCACCGGGAGGCGCGGTTGTATAGCCGCAATAATGGCACTTTAGCTTGTTGATATGTTTGTGATACACGAGTTTTACATCACATTGGTGGCAACCGGGGAGCCAGTGGCAGATGTCGCATTCGAGGCGCAGTGAGAAGCCGCGCCGGTTTTGAAAGAGGATCACCTGTTCGCCGGTCTCCAGGGCTTCCTTCATTGCGTCGTGCAGCATTGGTGAGAAGTGCGACTTCATGGCCTTGCTGCGTGTGTCGCGGCGGATGTCGGCCACCAGGATCTCCGGCATCATCACACCGCCATGGCGATGCTCTAAATGGGCATATCCGAACCTGCCGGCTTTTACATTTGAAAAAGACTCCAGCGAAGGGGTAGCAGAGCCAAGCAGCACTTTGGCCCCGTGCATTGAGGCCAGGTATATCGCTGCATCGCGCGCGTGGTAGCGGGGCGCAGGGTCGAACTGTTTATAGCTGGGCTCATGCTCTTCGTCTATGATGATTAGGCCGGGCTTCCGGAAGGGCAGGAACATCGCAGAGCGCGGCCCCAGCACCAGGTCATAGGAAATGTTGTCGTCGCCCGAGCGGATGCCACCCCTTAGCAGGTTGTTCCAGACCTCCGTGCGCTCCATGGAGTTGAAACGGGAGTGGTAAATGCCCGCCCTGTTGCCAAAATGCTGTTGCAGGCGATTGATTATCTGTGCTGTCAGGGCGATCTCGGGCAAAAGATAGAGCACTTGTTCGCCCCTGCTGATCGCCTCATGGATCAGCCGGATGTATATCTCTGTTTTGCCGCTCGAGGTAACCCCGTGAAGCAAAACCACGTCATGGGTATCAAAGCCTGACCTGATTTCATGCAAGGTCCGCTCCTGGTGTTCGTTTAAGGTGATCCGGTTTTCGCTGGCCGGCAAGTGGTCAAAATAGCTGATCACTTTTTCGTACACCTCAAAAACCCTTTTTTTTACCAGTGCCTGCAGGGCTGTACTTCCGTTTTGGACAGGCTTTGTGATGGCTTCTGCCCTGACTTCTTTTTGCTTGCTGCCAAAGTAGTCGGCCTGTTTAATGTATTGCATCAGCAGTTCCAGCTGTTTGGGTGCCTTGCGTTCACAATAATCAAACAGCTCTTTCAGTTTTTCGTCAGATGCAAAGCTATCGGTGAGGCGCACGTGTTTTTCGCGCCGGGGACGCCAGGGGTTGTCAAGATCTTCCTTGAGCTGCACCAGCCCCTTGTCTATCATTGTTTTGATAAGCGGAAGCACTTTCGTAAGGCCAGTGATCTCTGCTGCCTCACCCAGGGTGAGTTGCTTTTTGTTGCTAAAAGCATCAAGCAGGGCTTGTTCCTTTTCGTTGAGGTTGTATTCGCTGGGTTTAGCCAAAGGATTTGGTGCGATGCTTGTTTCGCCGCTCAGTTTCATTGCCGGCGGCAGGGCGGCATTCATCACTTCGCCTTCGGTGCAGAGGTAGTATCTGGCGAGCCATTCCCAGAAGCGGAATTGCATTTGGGTCACAACCGGTTCATCGTCAAGCAGGTTGTGGATATACCTGGCCTGGAATGTGTTCGGTGGTTTTTCATGGATGCGTTTCACCAGGCCGGCATACACCCTATTGCGACCAAAAGGGACTACGACCCGCTGCCCTTCCCTGATGCCGTCGTTCAGCTCGAAGGGCACCCGATAGGTAAAGCATCCCTCTACGGGGAGGGGTAGCAGTATGTCGGCAAACAGGGTTTGGCGGCCCATTGCTTAATCGTTTTGCTGTGTCGCGAATGGTTTAGTCGCCCAGGCATATGCCTACACCCCTGGCTGACCTCACCAGGTCGGAGTCGGGGTTCACGAAGTTGTAGTGGCTGATCGCTTCTTCAAAAGGCACAGAGACGATATTGGGGTGCCTGTAGGCAACCATCTTGCCGAACTCTTTACGCATCACCATTTCGAAAGCTTCAACGCCAAACTGTGTTGCCAGGATCCGGTCATAGGCGATGGGCGTGCCGCCGCGCTGCAGGTGTCCAAGCACGGTCTCACGCATATCGGTTTCGACGCCGGCCTGCTTCAGCTCATGGATGAGCTTGAATGCAACACCCCCCAGGCGGACATTTTTGTATCCTATTTCGCTGCTTTCTTCAAAGGAGATGTCGCCGCCCAGGGGCTTGGCGCCTTCTGCGATCACGATGATGGCATATCCTCTGCCCCGGGTGAAGCGCGAATAGATTTTTTCAGTGACCTTGTTGATGTCGTAAGGGATTTCCGGTATGAGGCATACATGCGCTCCACCTGCAATGGCACTGTGCAGCCCGATCCAGCCGGCATAACGCCCCATTACTTCCAGCACGAATACGCGGTTGTGGCTGGCTGCCGTAGTAACCAGCTTGTCAACGGCCGTGGTGGCCTCCTGCACGGCAGTCTGGAACCCGAAAGTAAAATCGGTGGCTGAAAGGTCGTTGTCAATGGTTTTGGGTACACCGATGATGTTGCAGCCTTTCTCGTAAAGCTGTTTGGAGATTTGCTGTGAGCCATCACCACCTATGTTAATCACGGCTTCTACGCCCAGGTACTGCAGGCGTCGCAGCATCTCATCAGAACGGTCGGCGCTGCCCCAGCTACCATCGTTGTTCTTGATGGGCCATGCAAAAGGGCCTCCTTTGTTAGTTGTCCCAATCATGGTGCCACCCCGGATATGTATGCCCGAAACGGCTTTTTCATCCAGTACGACGATCTCGTTGGGTTCATTCAGCACGCCATCAAAGGCGTTGATGCTGCCTATTACTTCCCAGTCTCTTTCTTTGCTTGCGCGCATCACGATGGCGCGGATCACGGCGTTCAGTCCGGGACAGTCGCCCCCGCCGGTTGCTACTAAAACTCTTTTTCTCATAATCTAAAATATTGATTGCTTAATCTGTTTATGCTTGCGTATGTAATTGATTGTCCGTATTCTGAATTTGTGCCTGAGATGCCTGATGCCTGATGGATATTGGAAGTTAGATGATAGATGTTGGATTATGACAATTATCATCTAACTCGCTGCCTTGCAAATGATCAGGCAATGACACTTAAGGTGCTGTGACACTTCAGGTGCTGTGACAGCCCAAGTGCTGTCATTACGGGGTTATTTCCGGGATTTGTGTGGTCCCGGGCTCGTTCGCCGGCCACCGGGTTTCCGTCTGTCATCTGCCCTCTTCCTTCCAGCTTCGGGCTTCGAGCTTCGGGCTTTTCCACCTTCCGGTTTCCA
>SKOK01000166.1 GCA_007120085.1 Bacteroidales bacterium
GTGAGAGCATCAGGATGCTGCCCGGAACCATTGTTGAGTATGGTGGCTATCTGCATGCACACATAAGCCTTGATGGTGAATATTGTGGTGCACCTATAGCCAAAGTTCTCGAAGAACCGGCTGGTGAGCCGCTTGTCGAACAATTTGTGCCGGCAATGACTGATAGGGACGCACTGTTTACAGTATATCCAAACCCTACTATCGGAGCATTTACCCTGGAATTAGCGGATGGTTTTCCCGATAAACAGGTGACCGTAGAGGTATATGGCCTCAGGGGAGAAAGAATCCTCAGTGAGGATCTGCTGAATCAGCAAAAGCATACATTTACCCTCGAAAACCAGTTGCCCGGTATTTACATTGTAAGAGTAACTGCCGGAGAACGTACAGGCCACCAGCGTATCCTAAAGAGATAAACCGGATTGCCCAGGTTTGGCAAAACTTTATGAAACCTTTTGGTTGCCCGGGTGCCTGAATGGAGGTTTTTATCAGAAAGATGAAAATGATGCATTTGATGCATGGTTCAATTGAATACCGGTTGATATAAGTAGCGGGTTTTTGTTGTAATTGTAATTTGATTGTTAACTGCTTCAAATGTAATAAATTGCAACGATTGCCTGCTACTTTTCTTTATTCTTTGCATTGGACATCAGTGTTTATAAAGTCTTTTTTTTGTTGAAAAATCAATCATACAGTTTTACAATATGCGTTCCAAATTACCATACATTGCTTTAGTATTCTTCTGCCTGTCAGGCAGCGCAAAATCCCAATTACCTGAAATATCAATCAACCAATACATAGAAACAACCGGTGAAGTCATCATACCAATATACGTCAGCAATGTTACAAATGCTGCTTCCGTGACCTTCTCGGTGCATTACAATGGGGATGTCCTGGAATACACAGGCGTGCAAAATCATTATTTTCCAAATATAATTATCAATAATAACCCTGTCAGGGATGCAGAAAACACCTTCACGATCAATGCAGCATGGTTTGCAGGAGGAGGACAGGGTCAGACCATCGATGGCGTGTTCTTTGAAATGATCTTTACATTTAGCGGGGGCAGCAGCGATTTTTCTATCTTAAATGAAGAGTTCGCAGATAACAGTTACAGTATTATTCCCATAAACGTATCAAGCGGCAGCATTGCATACCAGGAGCCGATCGAGGTTGCATTAGGCGAGCTTTTTGATACCCCTCCGGGTTTAATTGATATTCCGGTATTTGTTGACTTTTCAGTTGTGGAAGCAGGCGTAGGCGCATTCGACTTTTTAATCGAATACGACCACAATGTGCTTTCCGATCCGGGTATTACAGATGAAATGTTCGTTGGTATTGTTCTTACGGAACCGGAGCCGGGACAAATAAGACTGCAATGGGAAAACCCTGAACCTTATGGCAGCCAGCTCGATGGACAGTTGCTCAACCTTAGCTTCGATTTCGCAGGCGGTGGCATGTCCGTCCTCGCCTTCATCCATGAGTCCGGCAGCATCTCTAACCAGGATGGCATAAACCTCCCTGTAACGTTTACCGATGGTTTTATTGACGGAGCAAAGTTTGATGTTGTTTTTAGAGTGAATGACGGATTGAATGGCCAGGTAACTAACGCAAGCATTGTGCTGGGAGACATGGAAAACCAGCCTGGCGATTATACATTCACAGATGTTAAAGCCGGCATATATAGTTATTCGGTCACGGCACCCGGCTTTTCTGAAACCACCGGCACGCTGGAGTTAGACCAGAACCTGAACATAAGCGTTCAGATTGATGATATTGAAAATCCGGAAATTGCCTGTCCTGCCGATATTCTGAACATCCCTGCAGATGAGGGCGTAAACTATGCCATCATTGCCAATATTGGTGAGCCAATAGTGTCTGATAATCATACGCCGGTCGATGATCTGCTTGTCACCAACAATGCCCCCGAAAATAACCTGTACCCCGTCGGCGAAACCACGGTTACCTGGACAGTAACTGATGCATCGGGCAATACGGCCAACTGTTCGCAAACCATCCTGGTAGTTGATGATGAAACATTGCCGCCAACCTTTGAAAGCCTTCATGATATCACTGTTCACCTTGGAGAAAATGTTTGTTTTGATGCCACGCAAACCATCATTACCGCCGGTGGCAATACCTATTTCATTGTTGAGGGAGGTGGAAGTGTTTCGCTGATCGCCGGTGAGAGCATCAGGATGCTGCCCGGAACCAGCGTTGAGAATGGAGGCTACCTCCATGCACGGATAACCCTTGAAGGGGAATATTGCGATACACCGGTAGCCAAATCTCTCGAAGAACCGGTTGAAGAACCGCTTGCCGAACAACTCGTGCCCGCAATGCCTGATAAAGATGTGCTATTTAAAGTATATCCGAACCCAACCACCGGAGAGTTCACCCTCGAGCTGATGGATGCACTTGCTTATAAACAGGTAACCGTAGAAGTATATGGCCTTAGGGGTGAAAGACTATTCAGCGAAAATATACCACCTATGCAACAGCATATCTTTACGCTTGAAAAGCAGTTACCCGGCATCTATGTAGTAAGGGTAACCGCCGGAGAACGTACAGACAATGTGCGCATAATAAAGCGATAAACCTTGTTTTTTGGCAGCCCGAAAATGCAGTAAGCAATCAACAAATTATGTATATTTGATGAAAAGAAAATGCCTTAACGAAAATGAAAAATGCGCTTACATGTATAGCCCTGATCCTTGCATTGCTTAGGGTTTTATCAGTTTCTGCTGCAAACAATAAGAACGACCTTACCGGTTCGATCTCCATTGAAACGGTTGAGGCACTGCCCGGCGACATTGTGGATGTTGCCGTAACGGCAACCGGCTTTTCTGGTGTCGCTGCCTTCGACTGCTATATCAGTTTTGATAATCATGTGCTCGACACCATTGATTTGCAGAACACCGTTATCAACCTGCATCCATCCATCGCAGGGGCATTTTTCAATGTTATTAACGGCGACAAAATCGCAGTTACCTGGAACAGCATGAATCCGGTGACTATCCCCGATGGCCAAAAACTATTTGACCTGCGATTTGTTTTTTGCAGCGAATTGTACCCATGTGCACTCAGTGGTACGGCATCCCCGGTTGAATTTGTTGAAAACCTGACCCATTTTACCACTGCCGAATTTGTTGAAATCGATCTCGAATACAATCATGGCGGCGTTTATGCGGTCAATCCGCTCAGGGCGCTTACTATCAATCAGGTTGGCTCCGGCATGGTCACGGTTGATGATGTGACGTATAGTGAACCACTGGTTTTTACCGAAGAGATGTCTCTGACACTGGAGGCCTTCCCAGGCCTTGATTATATATTTGATGGCTGGTCAGGGGATATCAGCGGTATGGAAAACCCGGTGGAACTTCTCATGGATGAAAACAAAATGGTAAACGTAACCTTCCTGCAGGATTTGTCTGAGCTTTATATACTCAGTTTTGATGTTACTAACTTTTTTGACGAAGATGTTGAAGATGCTGTCATCGTTTTGGACGGCGAGAGCCATGCACCCGGGCAGTATGTTTTTGATGCGCTTGAACCCGGTCATTATACCTATTCTGTTTTGCACCCTTGTTATCAAGATATTGTGCAAGAACTGATTCTCCTCGATGACGACATGATCATATTCATACAGCTTGAAGGCTTTCCGGGTGATGCCAATGGTGATGGGGAGCTCAATGTACTGGATGTAATAACCATGGCCAGTTATTATACAGGAAACAACCCGCACCCGTTTTGTTTCCACAATGCTGATATCAATCAGGATGGGGCGGTAAACGTCATGGACATAATTTTATTGATTGGTTTTTTTAGGTAATGTGCTATTCTTGTCCCTTCAGTAATCACATAATCAATAGATTAGAGAAGAAGCAGCAGCCTTCTATAAATCTTCACAAAAACTTGCTGTTCACAAATATTATTGTTTACTTTGAAAATGTTTTCAGAGTATTTATTTTCAGACTTTTATGGTTAGTAATTTTTAGAGATCCGTTTGTTTAGCACATTTAAATCCCGGAGGAGTGTCTAAGCAGAAAACAAATGAGGGTAAGCGTTTTCAACACCCCTCGTTTATTGGACACCGAAATGTTGAATTGCTTAACTTAGGGTGGTTATTTTTTAGAATAATGGTTTATGATCAGACAGATTCACACCTGTCTCCCCACTCAACAATAAATTTACTCCATTGAAATGGCAAAAGCAGAGAAATCAAAATCACTGAGTACCAAACAAAAAGTTGTTTCAAAGCGAAAGAAGCCAGCCGCTGATTCCTTGCTATTTCCAATAGTAGGGATTGGTGCATCTGCCGGTGGGTTGGAGGCAATGGAGCAATTTCTGAGAAATGTACCTGAAGAAAGTGGAATGGCTTATGTGGTGGTACAGCATCTGGATCCTACCCATAAAGGGATGCTACCGGAATTGTTGCAGCGAATTACCCGGATGAAAGTTTTTCAGGCAAAGGATAACATGATGGTTAGGCCCAATTGTGTATATGTTATTCCGCCCAATAAAAGCATGTCGATTATTCATGGAAAACTTCACCTGTTTAAGCCGTTGGAAACCAGGGGTCTGAGACTTCCGGTTGATTTTTTTCTGCGATCTCTGGCTGAAGACTGTAGAGATTTAGGTGTCGGACTGATTCTCTCGGGTATGGGGTCGGATGGCAGCACCGGATTGCGCGCAATTAAAGAAAAAAATGGTATTGTATTGGTACAGGACCCAAAAACGGCAAAATACGATAGCATGCCGCGCAATGCCATTCAGTCTGTGCTGGCTGATATTGTAGCTCCTCCCCAGGAGCTATCCGAAAAACTCATCGAGTTTTTTAAACATATCCCCCTGGTGAAATCTGATATAGATGTTGAAGTCAAAGATCAGAGCGCGCTGGAAAAAATTATTTTTCTGCTTCGAAGTTACACTGGCAACGACTTTTCTCAATACAAAAAAAGTACCATGTATCGCCGGATTGAACGACGCATGGGTGTGCATAAAATTGACAAAATAGCCGACTACGTAACCCTGCTGCAGGAGAACCCCTCAGAGGGTAGAATCCTTTTCAAGGAACTGATGATTGGGGTTACCCGTTTTTTTCGCGACAGCAAAGTCTGGGAGAAACTGGAGCAAGAGATTATTCCTGCCTGCATTGTCAAGCAGCCGGAAAACACAATTTTGAGGGCATGGGTGCCGGGCTGTTCTACCGGTGAAGAAGTCTATAGCCTGGCCATTGTTTTAAAAGAAGCCGTGGAGGGAATAAATCCACCCAAAAATATTTCTTTGCAGATCTTTGCAACCGACCTTGATGACGATGCTGTTGAAACGGCCAGGAAAGGCCTTTTCCCTGTAAATATTGAAGCAGATGTATCAAGCCATCGACTGGCCAGGTTTTTTGTGAAAACTGAAGATGGATATCATGTAACCAGCGAAATACGTGAAATGGTTGTATTTGCCCAGCATAACCTCATCATGCACCCCCCCTTCATTAATATCGACATCATTTCGTGCCGCAATCTGCTCATTTATCTGGAAACAGACCTTCAGAAAAAGATTCTCAGTCTGTTCTACTTTAGCCTGAATAATGATGGCATAATGGTATTGGGCAGTTCTGAAACCCTGGGAACAGCGGGCCATCTTTTTGAGCCATCAGACAATAAACTTAAAATATTTAAACGCGCCACCAACGCCGTCGCACCTGATTTGTTTAATTTTCCATCATCTTATTCACGTACAAAGCCTTCCACCATTGAAAAATCGGTAACAGTCGCTTCTCACCCCAGCATTCAAGCGCTTGCTGACCAGTTGCTGTTGCAGCAGTTTTCGCCTCCCGGGCTTTTGGTAAATGATAATGGTGATATCTTATACATTAGCGGACGCACCGGTAAATATCTTGAACCCGCTGCTGGTAAAGCCAATATGAATATTTTCTCGATGCTTCGCGAAGGCTTGCGCCATGAGTTTCATCTTGCATTTCGCCAGGCCCTGGACAAAAAAAGATCGCTGGTTTTACACAATTTAAAAGTGCGAACAAACGGAAATACCCAAACCCTGAATATTAGCATTCAATACATAGAAAAACCAAACCCCTTAAGAGGTACTATACTGATCATCTTTACCGATGTGCCTGATGTTATTGAGGCAAAACCCCCGTCGAAATCAAGTACTGAAACCTCAAAAAGCAAACGGGAAGCAGAACTGGAAAAAGAGCTTCAATACAACCGCGAAGAGATGCAAAGTACGATGGAGGAAATGCAGACATCGCAGGAAGAACTCAAATCAACCAATGAAGAATTGCAATCGGCCAACGAGGAGCTGCAGTCGGCCAATGAAGAGCTTACCAGCTCGAAAGAAGAGATGCAAAGCCTCAATGAAGAACTTCAAACTGTAAATGCAGAGCTTCTTGCCAAGGTAGATGATTTTGTCAGGGTGGATAACGACATGAAAAACCTGCTAAACAGCACCGATATTGCCACCCTTTTTCTTGACAAAGAGCTAAATATCAGGCGATTTACCATCCAGGCCACCAAGATCTTTAAGCTCATAAAAAGCGACATCGGAAGGCCATTTACCGATCAGGTGTCGGACCTCATTTACCCTGAAATGGCCGAAGACGCAAAGGAAGTATTGCGAACACTTGTATTTGTTGAGAAACAAATCCCCGGAAAAGATGGAAAATGGTTCTCCATTCGTCTGATGCCCTATCGGACTTTTGATGACAGGATTGATGGGCTGGTCATTACATTTATCGATATTTCGGAATTGAAGCGTGTGGAAGAACAATCCAGGGAATCACTGCAAATACAAAGCTTGCTGTTAAATACATCAACAGATGTAATCATTCAATTGTCAACTGACTGGAAAATTCTGGAATTCAACCCTGAAGCTGAAAAGTTTTTTGGTGTTAAGCGTGAAAATGCCATCAAAAAAGATTTTCTCCAGATGTTTGTTCCCGAATCTACGCAAGGTAAGACAGGAAAAGTGCTTAAAAAGTTGTTAAACAATTTTCAGGATGGAAGGTTAAACATAGAGGTAATTGCAGCCAAAGGCAATATTGCTGATGCATTATTCTCAACCAAAGTACTGTTTAATAATATGAATGTTGCCACCGGAGTGGTTTTGATGGGCGAATGGGGCGGGTAATTTTTATGGCCATCAGGCAAGGGTTTGCAGTCATCAGGAGAAACATTCGAATCACGGGTAATTTAAAGTATAGAAACTGATTGAATCATTTAAATAGTCAATACGATGAAAATAGAGGAACCTGATTTTACAGACCCACGCGAACTGCGCAAGCAAGCCGAGAAAAAGCTTCAGCAAAGAAAAGAAAAAGCCCTGCAGGATGAAGCCGATAAAGGCGATGCCCAAAAGCTTTTGCATGAATTGCAAGTGCATCAGATAGAACTTGAAATGCAGAATGAAGAGCTTCTTAAGGCGTATGAAACAGCAGAAGCAGCATTAAAGAAGTTTACCATGGTATTCGACCAGGCACCCCTGGGTTTTGTTACCCTTGAAAGCGATGGTACCATTGCTGAAATGAATTTTGCCGCATCCGACATGCTGGGCTACCGGCGCTCCAGCCTTTTGGGAAGTAATTTCAGGTTGTATGTTTCAGATGAATCTTTAACTACGTTTGCTGATTTTTTCCTAAAAACATACACCACCCAGCAAAAAGAGGCCTGCAAAATAATGCTTGGCAATGACAGTGGGTCTATGCGCCAGGTGTATATAGAAGGAATTGTCATCGAAAATGACAATAATTGTATGTTGTCGTTGGTGGATGTAACCAGTTTTGATGCATAATTCTTTTGTTAAAGATTACCGTGGGATGAAACGGGTGCTATAACAAAAAAAGAAGCCACCTGCCGAATGATGGTAAGTGGCTTCTTTTGATCCAAAATAAATGCTTATTTCTCAACATAACCTTCTTCAAGGCTGCGACTGCGTGCGACGACCGTGAGCAATACGCCATAAATTACCTTGGATGCAACATCTGCAATGGTGTAGGTAATTTGTCGACCTACGACCCCTGCTTCGTTAAACAACCCGCCTTCGGCACCTATGCCAAGCAAGTGTGGCATAAGGTATGCACCCGGATATAACATCCACGCAATCAGGAACAATACCCAAATTGAGCCAAGGGTTTTCTGAGCCTGTGCAGGTATGCCTTCTTTTCCTTCAGTAATAACCCTGCGCATCAAAATCAGAATATGGATAAAGAAAAGTGTTGAAATGGCACCCCATACAGCAAACAATGTGAAATTCGTCACCTCATAGTACTGACCGATGTAACCGGTAATGATCATGGCAGCACCTGAGAACCAGAACTGGTTGCGGATACTGGCAAAATTTGACCGGGTCAGTGAAACCACAAACAAGATCTGGAAGAGTAGCATTGGCACATCAATGAGCCAGTTCAGATAACGATAGCCATTGTTGAAAAGATCAGCGCCATCTCCAAGGAAGTACTTTCCCTTTTCAACATTGAAGACAAAGCTGCTTGTCCAGTTTTGCGACTGGGCGTAGAGCAGCAAAAAAGCAGAAACCATAACCACCACCGAAAGCACCGATGAGATTCTGTATTTTGGTGCTACATTCTTGATGGTAAGAATGAAATAAAACAAACCGGCGAGCATCACAGCATAACCAAGGGTGAGCACATGTGCTACCATCTGGTAGGCCATCTCGCTGAGGCCTTGCTCAAGACCTACATAGTTTTCAAAAGTTGCGTTACCAAGTTTTTCCATGACATAAATTTTTTAAATGTTTTAAACAATTACACAACAACGAATAGATAACAATAAATGGCTTCATTTTGTTTAATAAATAAATGAAAATATTAAACAAAAAATACATGAATTTTGTTTGCTTTTTGATTGGATTATAATGAAGACTAATTGAATATCATTTTATTAACATTTAAACCAAAGCATGTAAAATGGAATATCCTGTAGAATTCAAAAACAAAGTTTTTTTTGATTTGACTGTGGAAATGTTGAACTGTGTCAGGGACCACAACTTTGACCGCTTATCTGAGATTTGCGATGATGACTTTGGCATCATAGATATCAATCCTGAGGGTGGTTCAGAGGTGATTCGCGATCGTGAAGGCTGGGAAAACTGGTTTCGTGGATTGTTCGCAAAACTAAAAGCAATGAATGCTCAAACGTGGTCAGAAATAACCAATTATGAATCCTTACAAAGCGGTGATATGGGTTACTCTGTGGTTGACTTTGACCAGATGCTGGTGGTAGGAGGAAAGAAGATGCGGTTCAGTGTGCTTTCCACCATCATCTGGAAAAGGGTCGAAGATACCTGGAAAGAATCAAGATATCATTGTTCGATCCTGAAAGTAAAAGAGGAATAACAGGCTACTCCGGTACAAGCATTCCAGGACGTGGATTTGAGGTGAAAAAATCGTGCTGCACATGCATGAAACCTCAGACTGGCGCATCCCAGATCTGTTATCATTCTCCATTGGGGTAGAGCTCCCTTTTTTGGTAGTTGCTCCACTGATGAATGGTTTTATGGACATCAGTCCTTCATCTGCAAACTTGCTCATCCCATACAAAATGGTTCATGGTTACTGGTTTCTGCTTCATCCATGGTCCATCATCTTAATTACCTAAAACAGGTTTATTCCTATCACGTGAATCAGGAGCATGCCGGTGGCTCCTGCGATGGATGCCATGATAATCACCGGGATGATCGTTTTCCTGAGGAGTTCCCCTTCAACACCGCTGAGTCCTACTGTGGCGCAGGCAGCGATGATGTTGTGCACGCCGGTCATGTTACCTGCACCGCCGCCCATTTGTTGTAAACTGACTGTTAAGATACGGGAAATTCCTATTTCTTCAGCAACGGCATACTGAAAAAGTGAGAAAAGCATGTTCGACACGGCGTTTGATCCCGAAATAAACGTACCAAGCACACCAATAAAGGGACTTACCATTGGCCAGGCTGTACCTGCTATATCGGCAATAAAGGATGCCATGACGAGCGGCATGCTGAGCAGTTCGCCGGGGTTGTTTCCCGATTGCATCATCAGACGCACCATGGGCACAGCAAAAACAAGGGCAATGGCGGGTCCCCTGATCTGTTGAAGAGAAGCGCTCCAGGCTGTTTTTACTTGCGCTTTGGTCATCCTCAATAGCGTAATG
Organism: Bacteroidales bacterium; assembly: GCA_007120085.1. Taxonomy (GTDB): domain Bacteria; phylum Bacteroidota; class Bacteroidia; order Bacteroidales; family UBA7960; genus PUPG01. The sequence goes on from SKOK01000166.1 coordinate 10,161, forward strand.
CTTAAAAGAGCAATGATGAGAAAGGGAAAGATCCCCGGGTTATTGAGCGGTTCAAAATGTATGGTTGTATCGGTTCCTAACATGTTTTCGATGCTGATGATGACTGATGCGAGCCAATCGCGGATTGGCAAAAAGCGAAGCCTGCTCAGGATCAACAATAACCCAATTAA
>SKOK01000162.1 GCA_007120085.1 Bacteroidales bacterium
ACAGTTCATTCCGGATAAAGCCGCTGCCACCAACCGACGGGTCATAGGCCATCGCCATGCCTATGCGGGCCTGAAAGGCCATCTGGTAATTAGGCCGCATGTTAAGCACCTTGCTGTAAGTACTTTGGGCAGAGGCATAATCGTTTGAATGATGGTATAATTGTGCCTGTATGAATGTCAGACGGACCTTTTCATGCCGGCCTTTGACATATGGTATGCCCTTTTCAAGCTGCGCTGCAGCCCCGGCATATTGGCCCTGACGAAGGTAATGATCGGCATAGGTCTTCCTGAACAAAACAGTGGTCTCATCCGTCAACAAGCCCTGTTCATATTCGTCTTCAAGCATTTCAAGCATCCGCAATGCCTGTTCAAACCGCCCCTGCTCATGATACGCTTTCGCAATCCATGCTTTGGAATCATATCTGCGCTGGCTGTCGTACTTCCTGATAATGTATTCAAATGTCAATATGGAAAGCGTAAAATCCCGCTTAAAAAAGTGTGACCGGGCAATGAGGAAGTAGGATTCATCAATCCATTTGTTGTATTCCACGCCTCTGATGTCCATGGAATGCCGCCTGATCACCAGGCTCGCCTTCTCGTAAGTGACATCCATGTTAGAGCGCACAGAGCCAACATCCTGTTCAGTGCCATACCTGAAAATGGAAAGGATTTGTTCGTAGTTGTCATTGTGCAATTCACCCAAACGCTTCACACCGTCGCGATAACTCTCACGCGCATTGAAAAAGCCGTTGTACTTGGCATTTATCGTGTGATAGGTACGGTTTACAAAAGAGTTTTTCTGTGTAGAACAACCCCACTGAGCGAACAAAATAACAATAAAGACCAACAATGTGCCGGTCCGGAATTTTCTTAACTTAAAAAGGTGCATGCAGCAACAAAAATTAGTCCACAAATATAACTATCAATTTTAAAGAATATTATATTGCTGAGGTATTGTTTTTAAAAAAATGAAGCTGTTGTTACCATTAGCCCTAAAATGATTAATTTTACCGCACAAAAGCAGGCAAGACCATAAAGCCATGGATGATCAGAACAAAAATAAAAAAGGTTTTTTTAACAAGCTGCATCACAAGTACAGGCTTGTTATCATGAATAACGAGACCCTGGAAGAAAAGCTGAGCATACGCCTGACACGTTTCAATGTTTTTCTGATAAGTGGCACCATCGGGCTTTTACTGATCATTGGCACCATCTACCTGGTAGCCTTCACACCACTGCGTGAATACATCCCTGGATATGCTGACTTCAACACCAGGCAGGTATTGAGAGAGTTATCGCTCAGGGCTGACTCGCTTGAAAGAGACTTGCGTCAAAAAGACCTGTTTATTATGAACATTCGCAATATTGTTGAAGGGCGTGATCTGATCGAAGAGATCCCTGACAGTGTCAGCGACCCGGAAGGCTATGTTTTCGAAGAGCTTCCGAGGTCCAGGGAAGACTCCCTCCTGAGGGCAGAAATGGAAAACGTCTCCCAGTTTGAAAACAACTATTGGAACCAAAATGAGATGATTGCGTCTGTCAGCCCTGAGAGTTTTTCGTTTTTCACTCCCTTGTCAGGGATGATCAGCAGTCACTTCAACCCAGGCAAAGGGCATTTTGGTGTGGATGTGGTTGCCGATCATGGTGAAATTATCATGTCGGCGCTGGATGGCACAGTGATCATCGCCACATGGACCCTGGAAACTGGCTACACCATTGGCATTCAGCATGCACACAACATCATCACGATATACAAACACAACAGCAGCTTGCTCAAAAGCCAGGGTGACTTCGTTCAGGCAGGAGAAGCAATTGCCATCATCGGCGACACCGGCATTTACTCTACCGGAACACATTTGCATTTTGAGTTATGGTTCAACGGCATCCCGGTAAACCCAACAGATTACATAGCATTTCAATGACAGTTCCCTACTGCAAAAAGATAGCCATAGCCGGATCCACCGGCTCTGTCGGCAGGCAAGCGCTAGAGGTGATACGCAAAAACAAAAATGCCTTCAGCATCACCATCCTGAGCGCGCAAAACAACAGTAAACTGCTTCTTGAACAAGCTATCGAATTCAGGCCCAAGGTTGCGGTAATTGGCAACAAACAGCACTACGCAAAGCTCAAAGAGGCTTTGAAGGGCCTGCCTGTAACAGTGCTTCCAGGAAACAGATGGCTTAATCAACTCGCTGAACTGGCTGAATTTGATATGCTGCTCAATGCCCTTGTTGGACTGGCGGGACTGGAGCCCACATTGAATGCCATAATACACCAAAAATCCATTGCCCTGGCAAACAAGGAATGCCTTGTGGCCGCCGGTGACCTGCTGATGCGATCAGCCCGGAAGGCCAATGCAGATATCTTGCCGGTTGATTCCGAGCACTCAGCCATTTTCCAGTGCTTACAGGGTGAAGACCATAAAAGCATCGAAAAAATATTCCTCACTGCCAGCGGCGGCCCATTCAGAGGAAGAAACTTACAAGAACTGCAGGGAGTGACGCCAGCAGAAGCTACCAATCATCCCAATTGGGAAATGGGAAAAAAAATAAGTGTTGACTCAGCCACCCTGATGAACAAAGGTATGGAGGCCATCGCATCGCAATGGCTGTTTGAACTGGACCCAAAACAAATCGAAATCGTTTTACACCCGCAGTCCATCATTCATTCCATGGTGCAATTCAAGGATGGTAGCATGAAAGCACAAATGGGACTCCCAGACATGAAACTCCCGATTCATTATGCGCTTGCATACCCGCAACGTTTACCTTCCGACTATCCCCGCTATGACCCCAGTCAGCTCCAGACTTTAAGCTTTGAGCCATTAATAAGCAGCGAATATCCTTGTCTGCGAATCGCAGAGGATGCCATGCATACCGGTGGCAACGCACCATGCGCGATGAATGCTGCCAATGAAGTAGCCGTTGCATCTTTTTTGAACAACGAAATAAGTTTTCTTCAAATTCCGGAAGTCATAGAAGCAAGCTTGTCAGGCATGACCGTTTGCAAACATCCCGGGCTGAATGACATCATTGAAACAGATGCCATGGCAAGAGTCCGCGCAAATGAAGCCATCAAAACAATTCGGCGTTTAAATCGTTAATTATGAAAGCCAGACGATTGCTGATTGCTGATTGCCGATTACTGATTTGCGATTGTGTTCTCCAATCAAATGGTAGGCCGTACTGAATTATTTAATAATTTTGCAGGCCTTAAGTCATTCAAATTATCATTATCATCATTTAGACAATTTCATTCCCTTTTAAAATGGACATCCTGATAAAAACGCTGCAATTTTTTCTAAGTCTTTCCATACTGGTTATCATTCACGAATACGGTCATTTTTTGTTTGCCCGTTTGTTCAAGATCAGGGTAGAGAAGTTTTACCTGTTTTTCAACCCCTGGTTTTCTCTTTTTAAGTTTCGCAGGGGCGAAACAGAATATGGGATGGGCTGGTTGCCCCTTGGCGGCTATGTCAAGATATCCGGCATGATTGACGAGTCGATGGACAAGGAACAAATGAAGCAGCCTCCCAAAGACCATGAGTTCAGGTCAAAGCCTGCCTGGCAGCGCCTGATCGTAATGGTTGGCGGTGTTTTCTTCAATATTGTGCTGGCCGCATTGATTTATGTTTTCATGCTGTTTGTCAATGGCGAAAAGTATTTGCCTGTTGAGAACCTGAAGTACGGCATAGTTGCGGAGCCCCTGGGACAAGAAATCGGCTTTCAGTCCGGAGATCACATCATTGCCTTGAATGGCGAAGAACCCGGAGACTGGCAATCGATGATGCTTGGGTTTAGCAGGGGCGACATCAGGGAGGTTACAGTTCGGCGAAATAGTGAAATCCACAGGCTCTCTGTGCCTGATGATTTTTTTGGCCGTCTGATCTCAGCCCGCGGCAGGGGCTTCATTTCTGAAGGTGTTCCATTCATCGTGGAAGACTTTTTAGCAGGATCCCCTGCCCGTGAAGCCGGTGTCCAGCGAGGCGACCGAATCATCGGCATCGATGGGAACAAAACCCTTTTCTTTCATGAGTTTGCCCAAGTCGTTGGTGATTACGCGGGGAAAGAAACCATCCTGATGGTTGAACGGGATGGCGAAATGATCGAATTAGACATCACCATATCACAGGATGGCAAGATCGGCGCTTACCTGAAAGACCCCTATGAGATATTTGAAACAGAAACCAGGAGTTACAACTTTTTTGCCGCCATCCCCGCAGGCATCACAAAAGCATATAATACCTCCAGGGATTACTTCAAAGACCTTGGCCTGCTTTTCCGGTCTGAAGTCAGCGCACGCGACAGTCTCGGCGGATTTATCACGATTGGAAGCATCTTTTCGCCTACCTGGAACTGGACACATTTCTGGACCATGACAGCTTTCCTTTCAATTATCCTGGCGGTGATGAACATCCTGCCCATTCCGGCACTTGACGGGGGCCATGTAATGTTCCTTTTTTATGAGATCATCGTGGGCAAGAAGCCCCCGGATAAGTTTATGGAATATGCCCAGATGGTAGGCATGTTGCTGTTGTTTTCGCTTATAATTCTGGTCAATCTCAACGACGTTTTGAGGCTGTTCAGGTAATAAGGCAATATTATGTCTGAGATTTTCAAAGTGACTATCCTGGGCTCTTCCGCAGCTACACCAACCTCTCTGCGTCACACCACGGCTCAGCTTTTGCAATATCACAACAGACGCTACCTGCTCGACTGCGCCGAAGGCACACAGATGCAGCTTCGACGCATGAAGGTGCCCCTGATGAAGATCAACCACATCTTCATCTCGCATCTGCATGGCGATCATTATCTCGGACTACCAGGGTTGTTGTTTACCTTCCACCTCCTCGGCAGAAAGAAAGAGCTCCACGTGTATTCACCACCCGGGCTGGAAGAGATCATCAGGCTGCAATACGAAATTTCAGAACTCAAGCCTTCATTTGAGGTTGTTTTTCACGAGCTTAGGCAAGGAGAGGAATTGATCTTTGATGATGGGCTGTTGACAGTGCATACGATCCCCATGCAGCACCGCATCACAACCTATGGCTTCCTTTTCAGGGAGAAAGAAAAAGACCGGAACATCAAAAAGAGCAGCATACACCAATATAAAATTCCCACTGATGCCATACCCGGCATAAAGCAGGGCAATGATTTCACTACCAAAGATGGGGAAATAATTCCCAACGGCGAACTCACCACCTCCCCTCCCCCGCTGCGCAGCTATGCTTTTTGTTCCGACACTGCCTACACCGAAGATTACATTGAACAGATCAGGGGTGTTGATTTGTTGTACCACGAAGCAACATTTCTGCAGGACAAAGCAGCGATTGCCCGCGAAAAAACCCATAGTACCGCCCTCGAGGCAGCCACACTGGCGAAAAAGGCAGGTGTCAAAATGTTGCTACTGGGACACTATTCTGCCCGTTACAAAGACATGAAAGCATTTAAAAGTGAGGCAAGGATCGTTTTTCAAAATACTTTTCTGGCGGAAGAAGGAGAAGAGTTTTATATCTGATTACCCTGGTCTGTCAAAAGAACAAAGGCATCAACGCAGATGGAAAACTGCTGGTTCTTTGATCTGCAATACCATGAACCTTCAGCGCGTTGAGCATTCCATCAATGCTGTGTTTCCTGCCCACCAGGATTTTTGCCAGGCTGGTCCAGTATGATTCTTCTTTGCTGCAGATGATCTTTGCATCCTGGATCACTCCCTTTTTTACCTGGAGGCGAAGACTCAAATCATGCCCTTTAAACCGGGTTGCTCCTGAAAAAATGTATTCAGGAGAGTAACCGTATATCCACTCCCACTGGCTGTATTTCTCGCTGGCGAGCTGCCGGACAACTTCTTTTTCATTCTCACTTAGTTGATAACCGATGGGTTCCCGGAGGTGGCCGTCACGGCCATTTTCGTAAGCAAAATAATCCTTAAGCCAGGATGTCAGCCTGTTACGAAACTCAGCAAAATCCATTGGCTCAGGAAGAAAATCGCGTATGTTCGCCACCTGGCTCCTGACCGACTGCACACTCTTGTCAACGTAGCGCCCGGGGATCACCCTGATGGCCTCAGCCAGCGAATTAAGATTGGCATCAAACAACAATGTGCCATGGTGCAGCACACGGTTTTTATACACGTGCTCAGCATTGCCGGAGACTTTGAGTCCGTGCACACGCAAATCATTTTTCCCTTCAAAGCGCGCCGGTACCCCAAGGGCATTCAAAAACCCGATGACAGGGGCGGTATGCTTCCTGAAGTCAATCAGCCTGCCAGGTTCACCATTTCTTATGAATGTAAAATTGAGATTGCCGGGACCGTGAAACACCGTACCACCGCCAGATAAGCGACGGGCGACGGTGATATCATTCTCATACACAAAGGAGTAGTTAACCTCCGCCATTGCGTTCTGGTGCTTCCCGACCACAATGGATGACTCGCCGCTCCACAGCACACATGACTCAAAAGACACTTCTTTCAGAAGGTATTCTTCCAATGCAAGGTTGAAAAAAGGGTCGGTTTCGTTGTTTTGAATGAATCTCATGGAAAAAGGCAATAGCCGCGCAAATATCGGAAAAATTATTTATCCGCAGAATGGTTTATCCGCAGATTTTTTTGTCCACAGATTATACGGATTATTTGGATTAACACAGATTCATTCGGACAACAGATGGGGCACTATTTTCACATTTTCACATTTTCACATCTGCACATTATTCTTACCTTTGTCAGGTTTTTTTTAAAATAATAAATCTTAAGAATGGAAAACAGTATTCCCAAGCAATATTCGCCGGCCGGCACTGAAGAGAAGTGGTATGCCAAATGGATTGAAGCCGGTTATTTCAAATCTGAACCAGATAAACGCCAGCCATATTCGATGGTGATCCCGCCACCAAATGTCACTGGGGTGCTGCACATGGGGCATATGCTCAACAATACCATACAGGATGTTTTGGTGCGCCGGGCTCGGATGCAGGGATTGAACACATTGTGGCTGCCCGGCACTGACCATGCATCGATTGCTACCGAGGCCAAAGTGGTGAACAAGCTGCAAAGCGAAGGCATCGACAAGAAGACACTCAGCAGGGAAGACTTTCTCAGGCACGCCTGGGAGTGGAAGGAAAAACACGGGGGCATCATCCTGGAACAGTTAAAAAAGCTGGGTGCCTCTTGCGATTGGGACAGAACCCGCTTTACGATGGATGACGTCCTCAGTGATTCTGTGATCCGCGTATTTATTGACCTTTATGAAAAAGGCTTAATTTACCGCGGGGTTCGGATGGTAAACTGGGATCCGAAAGCGCTCACCGCACTCTCTGATGAAGAGGTGGTGCACAAAGAGCTGCAATCGAAGTTTTACTATATCCGTTACTTTCTTGAAGACAGCGACGAATACATCACGATTGCCACAACGCGTCCGGAAACCATCCTTGGTGACACGGCCATATGCATACACCCCGAGGATGAACGCTACAAGCATTTTATCGGCAAGAAAGCGCTGGTGCCGTTGATCAACCGCCCGGTGCCGTTTATCCTGGATGAATATGTTGACAGGGAGTTTGGCACTGGGGCACTGAAGGTGACACCTGCCCACGACATCAACGACTACAACCTTGGGTTGAAACACAACCTGCCATCCATCGACATTTTCAACGACAATGGCACACTTAGCAAGGCTGCAGAGCTCTATATCGGCGAAGACCGTTTTGTGGTCAGGGAAAAGATCAGCAAAGAACTGGAAGAGAAGGGACACCTCATCAAGGTGGAAGAGATCACGAACAGCATAGGTTACTCCGAACGTACTGATGAGGTGATCGAGCCAAAGCTGTCGTTGCAATGGTTTCTTAGGATGGAAGAGATGGCAAAACCTGCGCTGGATGTCGTAATGAACGACACCATTCAGTTCCACCCGCCTAAATTCAAGAATATTTACAAACACTGGATGGAGAATGTGCGCGACTGGTGCATCAGCAGGCAGCTTTGGTGGGGACACCGCATCCCGGCTTACTACTTGCCTAACGGTCAGTTTGTTGTTGCAGAGAATCGTGAAGCCGCACTTATTTTAGCCAGGGAGAAGTATGACAAAAACCTCAAAGACGAAGACCTGAAGCAGGATGAGGACGTGCTCGACACCTGGTTTTCTTCCTGGCTGTGGCCAATCTCCGTTTTTGACGGCATCAACAAGCCTGACAATCCCGAGATTCGCTATTACTATCCTACCAATGACCTCGTTACAGCACCTGAGATCCTTTTCTTCTGGGTGGCACGGATGATCATGGCAGGCTTGGAATTCCGCAATGAAGTTCCATTTAAGAATGTGTATCTGCATGGCATCGTTCGTGATAAGCAAGGTCGCAAGATGTCGAAATCGCTTGGCAACTCGCCGGATCCGCTCGCGCTGATGGATACTTATGGTGCCGATGGTGTGAGGGTGGGCATGTTGTTGTGCTCACCGGCAGGCAACGACTTGCTCTTTGATGAAAGCCTTTGCCAGCAGGGCCGCAACTTCTCCAACAAAATCTGGAATGCATTCCGGCTTACGCAAAGCTGGGAGGTTTCTGAAAACATCACGCAACCCGGTGAAGCTGCTGTAGCCATTAAATGGTTTGAGGCCAACCTGAACAAGGCCATTGAGACATTGGATGACCATTTCACGAAATTCCGCATCGCCGATTCGCTGATGACTGTTTATAAACTGATTTGGGATGATTTTTGCTCATGGTACCTGGAAATGGTTAAACCTGCTTACCAGGCCCCGATCGATGCTGCCACATACAGCAAAACAATTGACTTTCTAAATAAGCTGATGCGACTGCTGCATCCATTTATGCCATTCATTTCTGAAGAGATCTACCAGCACATAAAAACTGGCAGCGATTCAGAGAGCATTGCCATTGCTGAAATGCCTTTACCGGAGGCCTATGACGAGCAAATTGGAAAGAAATTCGAATTTGCACGGAAGGCGGTGAATGCCATCAGGAACCTGAGACAGGAGAAAAACATTCCTCAAAAAGAAAAGATCGAGGTCTTCATTAAGAAAAATAACAATGAAGCCCCTGACACGACCTTTGACGGTATCGTGACCAGGCTTTGCGGCATCAGCCACCTTGGCTATGTTGAGAGTAAGCCGGCCGGGGCACACACAATTATTATAGAAGCCACGGAGTTTCATATACCGCTCGAACAGCACGTTGATATTGAAGCAGAGCGTAAAAGCCTGGAAGCAGAACTGAAATATCAGGAAGGCTTTCTCAAAGCCACGGATAAGAAGCTGTCAAACGAGCGCTTTGTAAACAGCGCACCGGAGAACGTCATCGTACGCGAAAGGAAAAAACAAGCCGACGCAAAGGCACGGATCAAAGTGATTCGGGAGCAGCTGGAAAACCTCTGAATATAAAGGATTACACTGACAGGCTATCGAAGACGGATCATTCTTTCGGTCATCACCGTTGAGCCTGCGCGTGCCACCAATATGTAAATCCCCGTTGTCATTTGATTGTAGACAGGCGATAGCGAAAAGCTGTGCTCACCGGGTGGCAGATGGCCGCTGTGAAGCTGTCCGAGCATATTGCCATGTAAACTGTATACGGCAACATCAATATGATCAGCCTTTTCCATATGGATTAACAAACGGGAATCCGAAGCAAGAGGGTTAGGATAGACCTGTATAACCGCATGCTGCTGAGGGTGCTGCGCTATGCCGGTTGGGTCCACGCCTTTTCCTTTCAACAGCAGCTCCGTTTCTGTCTCGTTCAGGGCATCGCTGCTGATGATGGCCACCTGCTCAAAATCACCTGCCTCAAGCGGATAAAAGCTTGCCGTAAACACTACTTGCTCACCGGGATCAATCGTAACAGGAAATTCGCCCTCAATCACAAAAACGTCACCTTCAAGATTTATATCTTCCAGGGTAAATGAGAGATTTCCATCATTATATACATAAAACCCCACTTCAGAAGACTCACCAATGTTGACGTTACCAAAATCGATTAACGGATCAGACAGATGGATGATGGCAGCTTCATCAACGCCTGTCCCCGTAACCGGAATGATGATTACATACATGTAAGGGTCGTTGCTGTTAATGACCAGTTGAGCCACATAGTCATCTTCACCCTGGGGCAGGAAATAAACAGGCACAATTTTCTCGCTGCCGGGTTCAACATCAAAGACGCTCTTAGCTACAGGTTCTTCTAAAAAGAAAGCATCATCACCTTCCAATTCCAGATGAACGGACAACAAAGCATTGCCCAGGTTTTTGATTGTCAAATTTTTCGTATGAACTGCGCCTGTAAGCCGCATCCCGAAATCGATATGATACGGGTCAAGTGCTAT
>SKOK01000303.1 GCA_007120085.1 Bacteroidales bacterium
AATGCTGGATTCAGAACCCTGCAGGCCAAAGATGGCAAGGAAGCAGTCAGTCTTTGCAAGACCAACCCCGACATAAGTCTGGTACTCATGGATATCAAAATGCCAGTGCTGAATGGGCTTGAAGCCACGAAAATGATCAAGGAATTCAGGAAAGACCTGCCGGTGATCGCTGTAACAGCTTACGTAAAAATTGGAGATGAGCATCTGATATGGGAGGCTGGCTGCGAAGATTATTGCTTCAAGCCTTTCAGCAGAGAAGATATCATAAGCCTTATCAGCAAGTATGTAGTTAAGCCCGGGGAGTAGCTATTTTTTTCACTACTGTCCGGTAATATTCTATTACGCCTAACGGGACTACCAATATTTCGTCCCTGACGGGACTACCAATATTTTGTCCCTAACGGGACTGCCCCATTAATGGCAAAACATAGGTAGAACAAAGAGCAGCCAATAAGTCCGTTAAGTCCCGTAGGAACGATATATATCAAGCGTTTCATAGCCAGCGCACTTCTTATCAGAAAAACATCCACCAGAGGAAAATGAATCCAAAGCCAACCAGGAAGCCGATGCCAGCAACAGAGAGCATGATTTCCCAGGTTTTTGGCTTGTACTTTTCCGGTACATGATCTAAAAACATCACACGATAGTTTATCACTGCAAATACAGGTGCTGCGAGAAACGACATGGTCATGGCCAGGTTGAGCATGTCGCCGAGCTGATCCACAAAAAAGTTAATGACAAGGAATCCGCCAGCGACACCGGACGTGATCCAAAGGAGGTGAACAGGCCTGAAATGCTTTTTCAGGCTGGGGAAGAGTAAGGTAGTGGTGTTTGCCAGGGCACGCGGATAAGCGTCGATGGTGGTGAGGCTGGTGCTGAACATGGCAGAGAATGCTGCAATGATGATGAGCGGGCGTGCCCATGCACCTATGCTTGCGCTGTAAAGATCAATAAGCTGGCGTGCAAATAACGAGCCCTGGGACGACAGTTCGGTGCCGCTGCCATACATCACCATCTTACCAAGCACCAGGAATACAAAGGCCATGATAACGCTGGCGTAGTATCCGGCGTGGAAGTCAATCATCGTTTCCCGCATCACGGAAAGCCTGTTTTGCAGTTTCTCCTGCGATTTCATCCAGAGCGAAGGCCACACTGAACTCTCAATGGGTGCAGGCATCCAACCCATAAACATGATCACGAAGCCAAAGGATGCGCTTGTCCAGGGCGACTTCGCCACAAAGCCGGGTTCTGCAACAGGGCCATTGTAAATACTTACAAACATGGCAACTACGGTGGAAACGGCCAGTACGGCAACAACGATTTTCCCGATCCTGCGCAACATGCCAAAGCCACCCAGGATGATGATCAGTGCGCTTACCACCATTATAATTGCTGAAAGGCCAGGGATACCCACGCCGTTAATGCCAAAATTGGTTGCCAGGCTGCCAGCCACCATGCTAACCCCGGCGATATTGATCATGCCTGTGATAAGGTTCAGCACCAGGAACATGGCCAGGTAAGGCCTGCCCAAACGGAGGTAGCCGTGCAGAATGCTTTCGCCGGTAGCAGCGGTGTAGCGCTGGCCATAACGAAAAAACGGATATTTAAATAAATTGATCAGTAATAATATGCCCAGCAAGGACCAGCCATAATGTGCACCAGCCTGTGTGCTGGCTACCAGGTGAGAACCGCCAATTGCTGCTCCGGCAAGAAGAATGCCGGGCCCGAGATACCTGTACATAATGAGATTTTGTTTGATTCATTAACAGTTTATTGAACAAAACAAAATCGCATAATGTTTGATTGCATTTTTTAATGACGGCCAACCACTCACAAAAACAATATCGTACAGGAAACCAATGAATAACATACTAAAGAACATCACACGTTTTATATTATGATAACGAAATGCCCAAAATTGTACATATAAATTATCACTACTGTCCGATATAATTCTATTGCGTTCCTAACGGTACTTAATGAAAAATCTTACAATGCTTTCTACCAATATTTTGTCCCTAACGGGATTGCCCCGATAGGGGCAAAATAGTGGTAGAACAAAAAGCAACCCCCAAGTCTGTTAAGTCCCGTAGGGACGATATATATCAAGCGTTTCATAGCCAGCACACATTTTTTCCCGGACAGCAGTGATAAATTATTGTATTTTTGCATCAAAGCAGAAACCATGCCTGAAAGCCATTACAGATATTTCCTTCGCCTTTCATACCTGGGCACTCACTACCATGGCTGGCAGATCCAGCCTGAATCGGTCACCGTGCAGGAGCTCCTGCAGGATGCCTTTTCGCTCGTGTTGCGAAACAAAACAGTTTTGCTGGGCGCAGGCCGTACAGATACCGGGGTCCATGCAACAGTTTTTTATGCACATTTTGACAGCTGCTTCTCCTATGAAGAAATAACACAAATGCAGCTTCAGTTCAAGGTAAACCGCATTTTGCCTCCCGACATTGCCGTGCATGAAGTTCTCCCGGTAAACCCGGAGGCACATGCACGTTTTCATGCCACAAGCCGCACCTACAAGTATTTCATCGCCCAGCAGAAAGACCCTTATCAGTCGCAGTTTTCATGGCTGCTGGAAAGAAAACTTGACCTTGACAAAATGCAGGAAGCGGCATTCCGCCTGCTCGATCATAAAGACTTTTCCAGCTTTGCCAGG
>SKOK01000065.1 GCA_007120085.1 Bacteroidales bacterium
CTCATGCTTTGCATTATTAATGACATGATTTTGTAAAAAACGGTATATCATGTTTTGTGTTTTTAAACAATCACTTATCTGTATCCATTGCCGTTGACTTCAGTCAACGGGCAGGAAGTGCCAGAATCTCAGGGGGACTTTAGTCCCATAAAAGACTCCGGCCAAGCCGGGGGCTTCGCGTTCGAAATGAATTGGATTTGCTGGTTTTTTTGGAGCGGAGACTAAACAACAATTTGAAATGCAGCAGTTAACAAGAACAGTTAAACAAAAAGAAATAAAGACATGATCTTATTTAAAAACGCAGAAGTATATGCCCCACTACCTATGGGAAAGAAGGATGTGCTGGTTGGCGGCACACGCATCATTGCCATTGCAGATCACATCGAATTGCCTGTTGGCGTGGAGGGTGAAGTGATAGATGCCACGGGATTAAAGATGATTCCTGGATTAATAGATGCGCACGTACACATTGCAGGTGCCGGGGGCGAAGGAGGCCCTGCAAGCCGGACGCCCGAGATACAGCTAAGTCGTTTGCTGGAAGGTGGCGTGACGAGCGTCGTGGGTTGCCTTGGCACCGATGGCATGACACGCAGCGTGGAGTCGGTACTGATGAAGGCGAAAGCCCTGCGCCATGAAGGCGTCAGTGCCTGGATTTACACCGGTGCCTACCAGGTACCGCCTCCCACAATTCTGGGTGACGTCGGCAAAGACATCGCCATGATAGAAGAGGTGATCGGCACAGGCGAGATTGCGCTTTCTGACCACCGCTCTTCCACACCCACAACAGCCGAGCTGATCAAGCTCACAGAACACTCAAGAGTAGGCGGCATGCTCGGCGGGAAGGCCGGAATTGTCAATATTCATATGGGCGATGCGCAAAACCCTTTCCAGCCCCTCTATGATGCCGTTGCACTGAGTGAACTTAAGCTCACACAGTTTCTGCCAACCCATTGCAACCGCAACCATCATATTTTTGAAGAAGCTAAAACATATGGCAAAAAGGGCTATATCGACATCACAGCAAGCTCCTACCCCTTCTTCCCACAATATGAAATCAAACCTTCAAAAGCCATTGTTGAATTCCTGAAAGCCGGCGTGCCGCTCGAACACATCACCATGAGCAGCGATGGATGTGGCTCCCTGCCCCAGTTTGACGAAAAAGGCAACCTGGAACAACTTGAAATGGGATACCCCAAATCCATTTTTGATGAACTGAAAGATACAGTGGCGGAAGAAGGCCTGGAGCTGGAAAAAGCCCTGGCCGTGATCACGTCAAATGTGGCCGGCATCCTGCGTTTACCTGGCAAAGGCAGAATCGTTGCACACAATGATGCAGATCTGGTGCTGATTGACAATGACTTCAACATTCACCACCTGTGTGCCATGGGCAAAATGATGATCAAAAACCAAAAGATGCTGCAGAAAGGAACGTATGAGTGAAAATGTGTGTTACGGGTTTCTAATTTCTAATTTCTGGTTTCTAATTTCTGGTTCACTACATCCTGTGTCATTCTGAGCGCTCCTTTCAGGATGACAACCGGAATCATCAATAGGGATAAATTATATCCCAAACGTTAAGAAACCTGCTAAAAGATTGACAGATATATCAAAAATGCATTAAATTTGCAGAACCCTAACAGTTTTTTAAAATATTTAAAAACCATAAACCCATTCAACGTGAAAAGTAAGTTATTAATTGTATTCGTTTTGTTGTCAATTGGTTGCTCTTTGATGGCGCAACAAATCACGGTCAGCGGGGTTGTCACTTCCAAAGATGAAGATGGCATTTCCCTGCCCGGGGTCACTGTAATGGTTCAGGGCACAAGCCGTGGTACCATCACCGACATAGACGGCCGCTATCAAATTGATGCTGCTCCTGACGCCGTGCTGGTGTTTTCTTTTGTTGGAATGATGACACGGGAAATACCGGTGGAAGGGCGCACCAGGATTGATGTGGAAATGGAGTCAACGGTTGCGCAGCTGGGTGAGATCGTCGTAACCGGTTACGGCACCGAGTCGCGCCGGCTTATCTCCGGCTCCGTGGGCGTCGTTGGTGACGAGGATATCCAGGAGTCTGCTTTGCGAACCATCGATGGCGTATTGCAAGGTCGTTCGGCTGGTGTGCAGATCACCCAAAGCTCCGGTACGCCGGGTGCCGCCAACGCCATCCGGATCAGGGGCTCCAGCTCTATCTCGGCAGGCAACGCCCCGCTGGTGGTTGTTGACGGCATTCCTGTTACCACAGGTAACTTCGGCCAGGTGGGCTTCTCCGGTCAGGGCATCGATGCATTGTCCGACATCAACCCCAACGACATCGAATCGATCACGGTGCTTAAAGACGCATCCGCCGCAGCAATATACGGTGCACGAGCCACCAACGGCGTTATCCTGATCACCACGCGAAGGGGTTCCAAGCAGGAAACACAACTTCGCTTCAATGCCACCTATGGTCTTCAGGACATTGAAAACCGCCTCGAGATGCTCAATGCCGAACAATGGCACGAGCTGAAAGGCACAGAACCTTCCGACCCGCAAAATATGATTGACACCGACTGGCTCAGCGAAGTGCTCCGCACGGCACCACAAAGGAATTACGAGCTTTCGGCCACCGGCGGCGATGAAAAAACGCAGTTCTTTGTGTCCGGAAACTATTATAACCAGGA
>SKOK01000187.1 GCA_007120085.1 Bacteroidales bacterium
CCGGACTTGGCCGGCCACCAATCATTTAAAAAGCACAGTGGTAGACACAGCACTTGGGCTGTGTACCGAAATATAAACAGATGAACCGTGGTAAACAAAGGGCTTAACCTTTTTACCAAAATTATAAACACTATGAAAAACAAAAAAGCATTACTGGCATACCAGAACGAAAAGTTTCTGCAGTCACCCCTGGCACGTGAGCTGCGCATTTTGTCAGAATACCTGGAGCCAAAATCCAGGTTACGCCGTAACAAGGTACAGGACACCGTCGTGTTTTTCGGCTCGGCCCGCACCCTGCCGGCAGCCGAAGCTCAGGAGAAGCTTCAACAGCTTAAAGCTTCAGGATCAGCGGACAAAAAGTCCTTGCGCATGGCAGAGCGCGATGTTCAGAACTCAAGGTACTATGAAGATGCTGTTGAGCTGGCCCGGCGGCTTACTTTGTGGTCAAAACAACGTTATACGCCTCACAGTCGCTTCATTGTTGCCACGGGCGGTGGTCCGGGCATCATGGAAGCGGCCAATAAGGGGGCAAAGCTGGCTGGCGGAAAATCGATAGGCTTTGGGATCAGACTGCCTTTTGAACAGGATGCGAATCCTTTTATTGATGAATCACTGAACTTCGAGTTCCATTACTTCTTCATGCGAAAGCTTTGGCTTGTGTTTACGGCAAAGGCTTTTGTGATATTTCCTGGAGGCTTCGGCACACTGGATGAATTCATGGAAGTACTCACACTGGTACAAACAGGCAAAATCAAAAAAGAGCTTAAGATTTTGCTTTATGACCGTGCTTTCTGGGATCAGGTGATCAATATCCCTAAGTTGGCAGAACTTGGAACCATCAGCCAAAAAGACCTGAAACTATTCAATTATTGTGATAGCGTTGATGAGATGGAGGACATACTGATCCCACATCTCATCAAAGTGGAGCACAAGAGCAAGCTTCTGAGGTAAAAAGGAATAATATCTATTCCATACTGAAAGAATTGCAAAGTCTGCAGCAACAGCACTATTCGTATCGCATGGAAATGGCAGGGTTGATGGATGCTGTGCGTATTACCCTGTAGCTTATGGTTAACAATGCGATCACAATGGCCACTGCAAAGCCTATCAGAAAATCAGACAGTTGCAAACTGATCCGATAATGGTAGTTTTCCAGCCAGTTCGAAGCCACCCAGTAAACCAGCGGCCAGGCGATCACTGTTGCAATAGCTATCAGCACCATCACATCCTTGCAAATCATATACCAGATGCTTGCAATACTTGCGCCAAATGTCTTCCGGATGCTGATCTCCCTGATGCGCTGCTGAAGTGAGAAGGCAGTCAGGCCATAGAGGCCCATCGAGGCAATCAGTATGGCGAGCAGCGTAAAAATCACTGACAAGTGTGCATTTTGCTCTTCTTCCCTGTAAAGGCGATTAAAGTCTTCATCCATAAACATATAAAGCATGGGCTCATTGGCTGTAAAAGTAGCCCATATCTCCTCAGTCCGGTCAAGCAAATTTCTTATGGCCCCGGCTTCATACCTGATGCTGACATATCCCCAATGAATGTCTTCATTTTTGAACAACAAGATTGCGGGGCTAATATCGTGATGCAGCGATTCGAAGTGAAAATCAGCTATAACTCCTATGACCGGAAGCACTTCCTGGTCTTCACCAGGGGCTACTATTCTTGTGGCAAATGGATCTTCCAGGTGATAATTTCTTAAGGCTCGTTCATTGATGATTGCTGCCTGCTGATCCGAAAGCATGTCGGGATCAAAAAAGCGTCCTTCGGCCATTTTGATGCCAAATGTTTCAAGATAGTCGTAGTCAACCCAGTTGGCATTAAGAATAAATGATTCATCGCTTCTCCCTCTGATGGAAAATGCACTGAAATTATTTGCACGACCTGGAATGGAAGTAGAGGATGATACAGAGATTACGCCAGGTAATGTTTCAAGTTCTGTTTTAAATGCTCCAACCTGACCACCAAGGACATAAGCTCTCCTGACCACCAAAATGTTTTCCTTGTCAAAACCCAGATCTTTCTCAAGCATATAATTGAGCTGTCTATACATAATCACAGAACCAGAAATGAGCATAATGGATATGACAAACTGAAGAACGGTTAGTACAAGTCTGAATGTATTGTTTTTCCTGCCATTGCCTGCATAGCCTTTTAAAACTTTGTTGGGGTTAAATGATGACAGGTAAAATGCGGGGTAGCTGCCGGCAAAAATGCCTACTGAAATAGTCAGCAGGATAACTCCGGGAACGACATACCATGTATTCAGATAGGACAGTGAGAGTTGCAAGGAGAGCAGGTTATTAAAATATGGCAAGCTTATTTCTGCAATCAACAGTGCTACAATCAGCGCAAGGAATGCCAGCACAACGGTTTCGGTCAGAAACTGAATGATCAGCATCGTCCTGGAGGAACCGATCACTTTCTTCATTCCCACTTCTTTTGCCCGTTTGCCGGCTTGTGCAGATGAAAGGTTCATGAAGTTGATGGAGGCAATTACCAGGATAAGAAGTCCGGTGGCTCCAAAAATCCAAAGGTACCTTGGGTCTTTTGGGGGTTTGTGGTCAAACTCAACTGATGGATCAAGACGGATACTGGTGAGGGGTTGCAGGAAAAAGTTATACCTGTTGCCCACTGCAACAAACTCGGTAAGAC
>SKOK01000090.1 GCA_007120085.1 Bacteroidales bacterium
GAAGACACCCTGATGCAATACGGTGTTTTACCATGGCACATTGCAACCGTGATGCACAGGCTGACGAGAGCCTTTTCGGCAAATGACCTGGATAATATTTTGCTGCTTTCAGCTCATATTGGTCATTACATTGCGGATGCCTGTACTCCACTGCACACAACCAAATACTATAATGGCCGCACCCCTGAAGAAAGAGGCATCCATGCTTTATGGGAGAGCAGGTTACCCGAACTTTTCAGTGGTGCTTACTCCTATTTTGCAGGCAGGGCTGAGTATATTGACTCGCCGCTGGATCGTGCCTGGGAACTCGTCGAAATCAGTCATCAGAAGGTCGATAGCATATACATGGTTTTAGACAGCTTAATGACCCACTTTCCGGGTGACCAGGTTTATGCCCACGAAATGCGGGGACAGGCATTCAACCGCGTTTACTCGCAAGCTTTTTCGGATGCATTTCACCGCGGAATGGACGGAATGGTAGAGCGACAAATGCGCCTGGCTGCAAAATCAGCGGGTGATTTCTGGTTTACAGCCTGGGTAAATGCCGGCCAGCCAGACCTTATAGCATTGCAAAACAATCAAATAAGCAGCAAATTACGGCGTCTTATCAATCAACAAAACAAAAAATGGGAAAAAGTTGTTACTCCTAACAGTCGTTATGTGACAGAATAATATTAATTTTGCGTTTATTTTTTAAAACCCTGCTTTTGACGAAGCATTTTTCCGTAATTTAGTCGAGAATTTAAGCTCAAGCCAACTGTCAAACAAACAGTTCAAATTTATATGCCGAGAATACGCATAATTGTTGTTGATATGGTAAGGTTTTTTTTAAACAATTAAAGACAAAGAAATGAACTACATAAATTTTGATAAGACCCAATTGATCAACCTTGAATATTCACTTGATAAAGAGTTGATCCGTTCAAACCGGGCGGGTGCTTTTTCGTGCTGTACCATTC
Organism: Bacteroidales bacterium; assembly: GCA_007120085.1. Taxonomy (GTDB): domain Bacteria; phylum Bacteroidota; class Bacteroidia; order Bacteroidales; family UBA7960; genus PUPG01. Next base: position 960 of record SKOK01000090.1, read on the forward strand.
TTGGATGCAACACCCGTAAGTACCATGGTTTGTTGATCTGTCCTCAGCCTCAGCTTGACGGGGAGTTACACGTTTTGCTATCCAAGGTCGATGAAACCGTAATTCAGCGAGATGCTGCTTTTAACCTTGGCGTAAATAAATACCCGGGCAAGTTTCATCCCAAAGGACATAAATATGTTCGCGACTTCACTGCCGACATCATCCCTAAAGTGACTTATCGCGTTGGAGGCGTTGTGCTGACCAAAGAAACGATGTTTGTTACCGAAAAGCAGATGGTACTCATAAGATACACGCTTGTGGAGGCACATTCACCAACCAAACTCAGGCTGCAGCCCTTTTTGGCTTTCCGGAACATTCACAGGCTCAGCAAGCGAAACATTGATCTTAACACAAAGTATGATGATGTTGACAACGGAATCCGGGTAAATATGTACGATGGCTACTCAGATCTTTTCCTTCAGATTTCCAAAAAGAATGCCGAATATGTGCATGCGCCTGACTGGTATAATGACCTGGAATACATTAAAGAAGAAGAAAGGGGGTATGAGTGTCATGAGGATCTTTACGTGCCCGGATTTTTTGAATTGCCCATTAAAAAAGGTGAAAGCATTGTTCTTTCAGCATCTACCGTTCAGGTTTATCCACCATCCTTGCCCAAGTTGTTTAATGGCGAAATAAAAAAACGTCGCCCCAGAGACTCCTACGAGAACAGTCTGAAGAATTCAGCTGAGCAGTTTTTGGTGCAAAGAGATGGGAAACTAGCCATCAATGAGGGTTATCCGTGGTATGATTATTCTGGGCGCTACAGCTTTATATCGCTACCCGGTTTGGCACTTGCAGATACCAAGAAGAATCTTTGCGAGAATGTTTTAGACCACCTGATAAGCCTGATGCAGGGACCCTTTTTCCCCGAATCCTATTTGCACCAAAAGCCCGTCTATCATTCAGCTGATACTTCACTCTGGTTTTTCAGGACGCTGCAGCTTTGTTTCAAAAAGACCGACAAAAAGCTGCTTTGGGACAAATACGGACAAGCCATGCGAAACATTCTTGAGGGTTATGCCGATGGAACCGAAAACGGAATAAAGCTGCATGACAACGGTCTGATCCACATTGAGCCTTCAGAACACAATCTTACCTGGATGAACGCGACCATAGACAAGAGGCAGATCACGCCAAGGTATGGTTATGTGGTTGAGGTTAACGCATTATGGTACAATGCAATGATGTTTGCAGTTGACCTGGCGAAGGTTGCCGGCGATACTGAGTTTTCCTCAAGGTGGGAAGCTGTCGCCAAAAAGACCGGGGAAGAATTCCGAAGAATGTTTTGGTATGAAAAAGGTGGATACCTGGCTGACTATGTATATGATGGCAAGATGGATCTGAGCATAAGGCCAAATATGCTTATTGCTGCCGCATTAAAATATTCACCATTACCTGAACAACACAATAAACAAATCGTTGACATTGTTGTTAAGCAGCTTCTGACCCCACGTGGTCTGCGAACGCTCTCTCCTCAGGACCCGCGTTATAAGGGCAGGTATGCCGGAGACACCTATGCCCGTGAAGCAGCGTTTCACCAGGGTACTTGCTGGGTTTGGCTGTTGGGTCCGTTCGCTGACGCCTGGCTGAAGATTTATGGTTCCGATGCACGAGATTATATTCTCAATCTTTACGGGGGATTTGAAGAAACCATTACAGAAAACGGAATAGGCACCGTATCCGAGTTATATGATGGAGATCCGCCACACCAGGCTGGTGGAGCCCTGTCGTATGCAGCCAGTGTTGCCGAACTTATTCGGATTGGCGCCATGGGAGCTACAAAAAAGTCTGCAAAAACCACAAAATAAAGTAATGACAGGGCTTGACCTGTCACTAACAATAAACGACAGGACTTGACCTGTCAACTCAAAATATAAAATAATGAGAGTACTGATGTTTGGCTGGGAATTCCCGCCCCATATTTCCGGAGGATTGGGCACAGCTTGTTATGGTCTCACAAAAGCCCTCATGAAGGCAGATGTGGACATACTGTTTGTAGCGCCCAAACTATTTGGAGATGAAAATCCGGGTAATATACGACTGATCAATGCTTCAGATGTTTCCGTTGACGTGCGGGATGAAGTATATAAAACACATCAGGATAAAATTTCCTTTATGGAAATTGATTCCACCCTGCTGCCCTATGCTTCAGAAGAGGAGTATTATAATCTTGTAGAGCAACTTGAGAGTGGTATCAGCCTGGAGCAGGTCAATCTGCACACACAAAAGTTTCAATTTGCCGGGGGATATGGAAAAAACCTGATGGAGGAAGTGCGTCGTTATGCCATTGTTGCTTCAGCAATTGCCAGGGACAACGACTTTGACGTGATACATGCCCACGATTGGTTAACATACCTGGCAGGGATTGAAGCCAAGCGTATCAGTGGCAAACCGCTGGTCGTGCATATGCATGCCACTGAGTTCGATCGTTCCGGAGAGAACATCAACGAGGTTGTTTTTAACATAGAAAGGGAAGGCATGGAAGCCGCGGATGTGGTTGTTGCCGTGAGCCACATGACAAGGAACACCGTGATCAACCGCCATGGCATATCACCTGAGAAGGTAATTACCGTTCACAATGGCGTTGAGCCCCCTGCGGATCAATCCAAAGTGCAGATAAAAAAGCATCTGGATGAAAAGATCGTTACCTTCCTGGGAAGGATCACATATCAGAAAGGACCAGAGTATTTCATTGAAGCAGCACATAAAATCCTGCAGAAAGATTCCAATGTGCGCTTTGTAATGGCTGGCAGTGGTGATCTGTTATCGAGGATGATCAGAAGGGTGGCGCAGCTGAATATGGGAACACATTTTCATTTCACAGGATTCCTTAAAGGAGATGATGTGGACAGGATGTTCGGCTTAAGCGATGTCTATGTGATGCCATCGGTGTCGGAACCCTTTGGCATTTCGCCACTTGAAGCAATGCGATCAAGCGTACCCGTAATCATATCCAGGCAATCAGGCGTTTCTGAAATCCTGAAGCATGCCCTGAAAATCGATTATTGGGATGTTGACGCCATGGCCGACGCAATATATGCACTATTGCATTATCCTTCACTGGCAAAGATGTTCAGGATTTATGGCAAAACCGAAGTGGAAAACATTAAATGGGACCAAGCCGGCATTAAAGTAAAAAGTATTTATAAACAATTAGCATCAGTATAGCCCAAAAGGATCTGATCTATCACATTAAAAAGATAATTATGAAGTCAATTTGCTTGTATTTCCAGGTACATCAACCCTATCGTCTTTCTACATACCGTTTCTTCGATATTGGCAGCAAAGACAACTATTTTGATGATTATGCCAACAGATATATCATGCAGCAGGTAGCAGAGAAGTCCTATCTGCCTGCCAATGAGGTGATTTTGTCATTAATCAAACGATTTGGCAGCGATTTTAAGGTTAGCTACAGCATTTCCGGCATGGCACTGGAGCAGTTTGAAAAATACGCCCCCAAGGTCATTAAAAGCTTTCAGAAGCTCGCAGAAACAGGTTCTGTTGAATTTTTAGCTGAAACTTATGCCCATTCACTTGCATCCTTAAACAACAAACAGGAGTTTAAGGAACAAGTCAAAATGCAGGTCAACAAAGTAAAAGAACTTTTTGGTCAAAAGCCGGTCACTTTCCGTAACACGGAGTTGGTTTACTCAAATGATATCGGTGATATGGTCTATGATTTAGGTTTCAGGACTATGTTGACAGAAGGTGCCAAACACGTTTTGGGATGGAAAAGCCCCAACCTGCTCTATTGCAGTGCATCCAACCCCAAACTGAAGCTCCTGCTCAAAAACTTTCAGCTGTCAGATGACATCGCCTTCAGGTTTTCTGAAAGAAACTGGTCAGAATGGCCATTGACAGCTGAAAAATTTGTGGACTGGCTTGGAAAAATCAACGAACGCGATGAGGTTGTTAACCTTTTCATGGATTATGAAACTTTTGGAGAACACCAATGGGCAGAAACAGGCATATTTGACTTCCTGAAAGCTTTTCCGGAGCATGCCATTAAGACAGCCGGTTTCAAGTTTAAAACACCATCGGAACTTGCCGGAGAATTGCAGCCCGTGTCTCAACTTAATGTCCCCTACCCCATTTCCTGGGCCGACGAAGAGCGCGACCTCACCGCCTGGTTGGGCAATGAAATGCAGGATGAGGCATTTGGTAAGCTGTATGAGCTGACTACAAAAATCAAAAGGCTGAAGGATGATGACCTCATACGCAAATGGAGATACCTGCAAACAAGTGACCATTTTTATTATATGTGCACCAAATGGTTCTCTGACGGTGATGTGCATAAGTATTTCAACCCTTACAGCTCACCATATGATGCATTTATCAATTATATGAATGTGCTGTCTGATCTCTATATTCGTGTAGAAAAAGCTACGGAGTCAAACAAAATCACCCGGAAAAAGAGCAAAGCAGCCGTTAAATAATCGTTATTTATTTGCTTGATATATCTTACATCAGCAATTCAATATTCGACGGCATCACAAACCACAAGCTGCAACAAGTCAATGATTTGTTGCAGCTTTTTTGTTCCCCGCATGCAAGGTTTCACTGTTATTTCCTGTTAAAACGATACCGTTTAATTCATAAAAAGAACCAGTAGGATGGCGAGTGGCTTTCTTTTTTGTAATTTTACATTAGAAATAATGCTTTATTATATTCCAAAACTTAACATAAGAGTTATGAAAAAAACACTACAAATATTTAGCAGCAGGTCATTGATCCTCATATTTTTGTTTACAGTGACCTCAGCAATTAATGTCCATGGACAGGCTGATTTCCCTTATCAGCAAAACTTTAGTGAGTTTGTATTTAATTCAGGCACAGAAGTTACTTCATTTGGTAATCATAATGAATGGGTATTCAACGCAACGGGTGATCATGCCACGCGTTTGCAATACATGGGTGACTGGGGAAGTGGAACATCCACGGGCTTTCGTGGAAATGACATGGTTATGGGCTATCAGCATTCAAGTGCATCGGGGGTCTTTTCCGCCATGCTGACCATCACAAATAATACTGGTGAAGCCATAACGCTCGTAAATATTTCCTACATCGGTCGTGTTGAAAGGATTTCTGAAGGCCGCAGTCCTGAGTGGACAGTAGAAGTGGATGGTCAGGTGGTTCCTGAGTTATTTTACTCAACCACAGGCAACACAGATCAGGAAAAAAGTGCTGCAGTTTCTGTAAATGTTCCTGCAGGAGAAGACCTTGTAATCGTATGGTCATCTGAACGTGGAGGCCCTGGAGGAGCCAGCAAACAGATCGGAATCGCCAATTTGGAAGTAAATACAGGTGAAGCAACCCAGGTGGCCGCTCCCGTTTTTTCACCCCCGGGTGGACTTTATTTTGAAGAACAGCAAGTGTCTATAACAACTGTTACAGAAGGAGCCAGCATATACTACACCTTAAATGGCGCTGACCCAACTGAAAATGACATCCTGTTTGATGGACTGATTGAGGTTACTGAAGATATGAACATCAAAGCCAGGGCATATAAAGACGGTTTAGACCCAAGTTCAGTGGTTTCAGCTGAATATACCATACGTGAGCTTGTGTTATGGAAAGATTTTGAAGATGAAGATTTGCTTTCCGGTGGCTGGATGGTATATGACTTTGAGCCGGGTGCCAACACCTGGGAAATTGCTGCGTTCTCCGGTATTACATACGCAATGATCACCGAGTATTTCAGTGATCCCGAATTTCCACATTCCTGGTACATATCTCCCGAATTAAATTTCAGCGGCCTGGAGCAAATTACTTTTAGCTTCTATAACCAGGCAGCACACAGGACAGGTGATGCATTCTCTGTGCATATTTCTCCGGATTATCCTGGTTCAGGAGACCCCACGCAGGCAACATGGACACAGCTGGACGCGACACTGGATTCACATACAGGGGGTGGATTCGGAACCTGGACATTCTCTGATGAAATTGATCTGTCAGATTATGACGGAACTGTCTATATCGGCTTCCAATATGAATCTGATCCCGACAATATTGGAAGATGGCATATCAATGATGTACTTATTACTGCCATTGAGCAGGGTTTAAGCAGCAATGCAAATCTCGCTACCTTCAATCTTGGTGGCATGAATGTGCTGAACCTTGGAGGCATTGTTGTCAATGACCCGGAAAATGATGCCGGTGCCAAGCTATACCTTGATAATGTTGATGATTTTCAGGGTATTGAAGTCGTTACGGCACATGAAAATGCATCCTTTACCGTGACGCTCAATGGCAGCCCACTTGATGAAACAGAACTTGGCGATCAGGCCATTAACTTTAATGACGTCATCATCGTAACAGTATTGGCCGAGAACCAATCAACGATAAAGCATTATAAGGTTACTGTATTAGAAGATGAACGCGTACTGACCATCCTCACCCCCCAGGAAGGCGACGAGTTTTTCACCTACGATGAGGTTGTTTTTAGCTGGGAAGCAGAGAACCTTGACCAGCTCATACTTCAACTATTTGTCCAGGGGTTTTCCAGTCCCTTTTTGACTGAGATTGTGAACGCATCTGATGGTCAGTATATTGAAACAGTGCCTAATGGGCTGCAGTTTGATTTTCATTACCGGCTTACCGATAATAATGACCCCGGCTTCTATGTCGAGTCGGGTGTTTTCTCATATATTGACAATGTAAATCCCTCACTGATCAATAAAAATCCTGTAGCCGGAAGTGTTGATGTTCCTGTGGATGCAAGCCTGTTTCTTGAATTTGATGAATTTCTGATCAACCTTGGAGAGGGCAGCTTCCACTTATTCAAACAACAAAATGATGAGCTCGTTGAATCAATTTTAGCTGATGGATCGCAGGTAGAGTATTCTTTTAATGAAGTTTACGTAAGCTTTTCGGAGAATCTTGAATTTGCTACCACTTATTACATTCTCATTGATGACAATGCCATTAAGGACATGGCTGATAATTACTATGCAGGCATTGATGATCCTGCTTACTGGACATTTACAACCAAGGATGATGATACACCACCCGACGGATTGATCTGTAACGGCGGTTTTGAAAACTGGACAGACGGCCTGCCAGATTGCTGGTATGGCTCTAAATCAAACATTCCTGAAGCCAACGTTGTGCAGTATGCCGATAACCCCCATTCAGGCAGCTATGCCGTCCAATTGATCAATTCGGAAGGCTCGCACCAGCGATTCACATCACAGGCCACGCAGGTAGAAAGCGGCGTCACCTATAACATTAAATTTTGGGTTAAAGGGCAGGGCGAAATAAGGACAGGTTTGTTTGATGACAGGGAAACAGGCTATGGGTATGCCCCTTACAATCAGTATGTCCAGGTCAGCTCCGATAGTTGGTCTGAACATACACAAGTAGTTACTGCCGCCACAAACTCGGGGATTGCGGAGTTTATTTTTTCCATCAGGAATACCGGTGAATCAATGAGCCATCTGCAATTAGATAATGTAAGTGTCGTTGTCCATACTGATGAACCTGATGAGGTTGCAAGCATTGCCGAATTGCGTAACGGGCAGATTGGAAGTATATACAGCTTATCCGGTGAGGCCGTGATCACCTATCAGCAAAGCTACAGAAACCAGAAATTCATCCAGGATGGAACCGCTGCCATCATGATTGACGATAACAGCGGCATCATGACAACGCAGTATGATCAATACGATGGCATTACGGGACTTACCGGGACACTGGACGTTTACAACCAGATGCTGCAGTTTGTGCCGGTTGCAGATCCGGGAGCTGCAACCTCATCAGGTAATATCGTAAACCCGGAAATAGTTACGCTTGATGCTCTTGGACCAGCACACCAGGCCATGCTTGTACAGGTTTGGAATGTCACCTTCGAGGATAGCGGTAATTTTGCAACAGGACAAAACTATACGCTTAACTCTCCCAATGGCACGGGCGTGTTCAGAACTGCCTTCTTTGATGCTGATTATATTGATACGGCAATTCCATCTCAACCGCAGATCATCACGGCAATCGTTCAGCAGTTTATGGAAACGATGCAGGTAACTGCCAGAAGCCTTGATGACTTCGAACTTCATACCAGCATCAGCGAAAATGATATGGATGGGATAAAAGTTTACCCCAATCCTTTCAGTGATCAGATTCATATTACGAATCACGAAAATATCTCAAGCATCAGGCTGCAAAACAGCATGGGGCAATTGATCATGGAAGTTATGCCCTCCCCGGGCATTGTAAGCATCCCTGCGTCACAGCTCAAACCCGGTATTTATTTCATCAGGATACATTTAAATGACGGTAACAGCCTTATAAACAAACTTATAAAGCATTAAGCATAAGCTTTTTACGTTCAGTTTCTCAGATGCCTGTTTATCCCCCGGGAGTGCAGGCATCTTTTTTCAGGCTAACAAGCTGATTATAAAACCTTAGCATTGTAAGACCCCGATTATCGGCTTCTTTTTGATATTTTTTTTGTAATTTCACACGTTTTTTGATCAAACACATACTAACAAATTATAAGATTTATGAATACTGAAAAAGTTTTGCAAGATTATATATTCGAGGTAAGCTGGGAGGTTTGCAATAAGATTGGCGGCATACACACCGTAATCAGTTCCAAGGCTCCGTTGCTAATTGAGAAATACAAAGATAACTACATCACGATCGGACCTGATGTCTGGAAAGAAACTCATCGTAATCCTGAGTTTGAGGAGGATCCAAATCTTTTACGCGAGTGGCGGGAGCATGCAGAAGACCATGGTTTGCACTTTCGCATTGGCCGCTGGCAGGTGCCCGGAAACCCTATCGCCATATTGGTTGATTTTACGCCTCTTTTCGGTCAAAAGGACAACATCTTCTCTGACTATTGGCTGAAGTATGGACTGAATTCACTGAGTGGCCAGTGGGATTATACGGAGCCTGCCATGTTTGGATATGCTGTGGGCCAGGTCATTGAGAGTTTTTATGAGTTTTATTTGTCGGCATATGACCGCATCATTGGTCATTTCCACGAATGGATGACCGGTACCGGTGTTTTGTACCTTCGCGACAAGGTTCCCCAGGCCGGGACCATATTTACCACCCACGCCACTGTGCTGGCGCGCTCGCTGGCAAGCCACGGCAGGGCGTTATATGATGAGCTCAACAAACTTGATGCAGAAGCAAGGGCACTTGAGCTTGGCGTTGTGTCGAAACACAGCCTTGAACAGACAGCCGCACGGATGGCTGATGTATTTACGACTGTTTCATCCGGTACTGCCCGTGAATGTGAGAAAGTGCTGGGCAAACAGCCCGACCTGGTTACTCCTAACGGCTTCAGCAACGATATGATCCCATCGACTGGCAGCCTGGCCGAATCAAGGATCAAATCGAGGGAAAAACTTTTGCAAACGGCTCGTGGACTGTTGAACCAGGATATTCCTGAAGACAGTCTGCTGGTGGCCCACAGCGGCAGGTATGAGTATCGTAACAAAGGTATTGATCTTTTCATTGATGCCCTTGCCGACATCAACAAGAAAAGCCTTGATAAAACGCTGATAGCCTTTATAATGGTACCTGCAAATCAGACGGGACCGCGGGCAGTAGTATCTGAAAGGCTCAATGCGCCAGACTTCTCGAACCCTGTTTCGGAAGAATATCTCACGCACAATCTGGCTGATCCCGACAATGATCCAATTCTTAAGAGATTGGTGGAAAAGGGCTTAAAAAACCGGCCGACAGACAAGGTAAAGGTCATTTTCACACCTGCGTACCTGAATGGCGAAGATGGCATTTATGGTCTTGACTATTTCAGCATTTTGAAAGGCTTTGACACCACCGTGTTCCCATCATATTATGAGCCTTGGGGCTATACACCAATGGAGAGTATTGCCATGCAGGTGCCTGCTGTTACCTCTTCACTATCAGGATTTGGTCAGTGGGTTAAGGAGAAGCACAGCGATGCTGACAATGCCCTTCACATCATCAACAGAAACGACCACAACGATGATGAAGCACGTAAACAGCTTGCTGATGTGATTGGCAAATGGCTGGATGAGGCGAACAGCGCCAAATTCAATGGTCCTGATCATGAGTTGCACCCGGTATGTCACACCAGCCTGGAGCAAGGCCGAAAAGAAGCTACTCAAATAGCTGAGGGAGTTTTATGGGAAACACAGATCATTCATTATGAGCATGCATATGATGGTGTTTTGCAGAAATCAGCAAAGAGATATGACCTTTACAGGGACAAGAAACCGCCAACCAGGAGTGTATCCCTGCCTTCTGTTGAAAGCATGAAGCCTAAATGGAAAAAAATCAGTATTGAGGTAAATGTGCCGGATGCACTTAAGCAGCTGTCCGACCTTTCCAGGAATTTATGGTGGACATGGAACTATGAAGCCCGTGATCTTTTTGAGAGCATTGATCCGGAGCTTTGGGAACAGTGCAAAAAGAATCCCATCATTTTGATGGAGAATCTTAGCATGGAGCACTTTGAGCGTCTTGCCGGCGATACACTATTCATGCTGAACTACCAAACGGTGGTTGACAAATTCAATAAATACATTGAAGCCGGCAAGAAAAAGGCCACCGATAAAATCGCGTATTTCTCCATGGAGTATGGTTTGCACGACACAATCAAGATATACAGTGGGGGTTTGGGCGTGCTGGCTGGTGATTACCTCAAGCAGGCAAGCGACGACAATGTGGATATCATCGGCATAGGCCTTTTGTATCGCTATGGCTATTTTACACAGAGCCTTTCTGTTAGTGGTGAGCAGCTGGACACTTACTATCCTCATGATTTTATTAAGATGTCGGCCGTTCCCGTGCGCAAGAAAAATGGCGACAGGCTCCGCATCAGCATTGCTTTTCCTGGCCGCACGCTCCACGCCAAAGTCTGGCGCATTGATGTGGGCAGGGTGCCACTGTATTTACTTGATACAGATATAGGTGAAAATGCAGGCTTTGATCGTTTCATCACCCATCAGCTTTATGGCGGCGACTGGGAAAACCGTTTCAAGCAGGAGTTCTTGCTTGGAATTGGCGGCATTCGCCTTCTTGATGCATTGGAATTAGAACCAAAGGTTTTTCATTGCAATGAAGGCCATGCAGCCTTTACCGGTCTTGAGCGATTGCGCAAATTCGTTCAGGATGAAAAACTCAGCTTCCACGAAGCCCTCGAGGTAGTGCGTGCCAGTAGTTTGTTTACAACGCATACACCGGTTCCTGCCGGACACGATTTCTTCAGTGAGGACATGCTGAGAACATACATGCCACATTATGCCGACAGGTTAGGCATTAGCTGGGAAACTTTCATGGGCCTTGGAAAAATGAATCCGCAGAATGCCCAGGAAAGTTACTCGATGAGTGTGCTGGCCGCCAAGCTAGCGCAGGAAGTAAACGGTGTTAGCAAGATTCATGGCTCGGTTTCGCGCAATATGTTCAATGACCTTTATCCCGGTTATTTCCCTGAAGAACTGCACATTGGGCATGTTACCAATGGTGTGCATTATGGCACGTGGACAGCCAAGGAATGGCAGGAGTTGTATCTTGAACACTTCGGTGAGGACTTTATGAATAATGTGTCTGATCCTGAAATGTGGGAAAAAATCCATGATGTTCCTGATGAATATCTTTGGAACATTAGAAGTGACATGCGCAGTAACTTGCTTGAATACATCAGGAAGCGTTTACTTTCAAACCTTTCGCGTCGTCAGGAGACTCCCCGGAAGATATACCAGATCATGGATGCCATTGACGAGAAAACGCTCACGATAGGATTTGCCCGTCGGTTTGCCACCTATAAAAGAGCCCACTTGCTGTTTAACGACCTGGAGCGATTGTCGCGCATTGTGAACAACCCCGATATGCCCGTGCAGTTTATCTATGCCGGAAAGGCCCACCCTGCCGACAAAGCCGGCCAGGAGCTTATCAAGCATATCATGGAGATCAGCAAGCGGAAAGAGTTTTATGGCAAGATTCTTTTCCTTGAAGATTATGACATGGAGCTTGGCAGAGAACTTGTCAAAGGTGTTGACGTATGGCTCAACACCCCTACCCGCCCCATGGAAGCATCAGGCACCAGTGGCCAGAAAGCCGTACTTAATGGTGTGATGAACCTCAGCGTGCTGGATGGTTGGTGGGCAGAAGGTTACACGGAGGAGGCCGGCTGGCAGCTCAAAGAAGAAAAAACCTTTGAAAACCAGGAATTCCAGGATGAACTTGACTCCGAAACTGTTTATAACATCCTTGAAACAGAAGTGGCACCACTGTTTTACGACAGGGACGATGACGGACTGCCCAGGGAATGGATCAGGTGGATGAAAAACTGTATCGCAAGGGTTGCACCACACTACACAAACAAGCGGATGCTTGATGACTATTTTACGCACTTCTATAATAAGCTTTTTACTTCAGCCGAAAGGGTAAACAAAGAAAACTTCAAGGCGGCAAAAAAACTAGTTTACTGGAAGAATAAGATACTGCGTGCATGGGACAACATCGAGCTCGTTGATAAGAAAATCATGAGCAACTCTGGCAAAACCATCCTCCTGGGCGATAAGTTTGTCGCTGAGATTACCTTAAACATAAAAGGTGTTAGTGGCTCTGACTTTGGTTTGGAGGTCGTTTTCGTGCAAAAAACGGTAGATGGCAAGCGCGAGATTGTCTCGGTTTACGAAATGGATAAAATAGCCGAAAAAGGAAAGCAGTTTACTTTTAAATGCGAGGTACCAACTAAACGTACGGGCGATTTTAATTATGCATTCCGATTGTTTCCCAAAAATAAAGCACTGGCGCACAGGCAGGATTTCCATCTCATTAAATGGATTTAATTGGGAGATTGAAGATAAGTATGTAACTTTGAATGGTCATAAACATAAATCATGTAATGACAGAGCTTACCTGTCATTATCTATCAAACAAAATCTATCAAACCAAAATAAGAAAAAATGAAAATACTGGAAGGTAAAACAGCTTTGATCACAGGTGGTTCGCGTGGCATTGGACGTGCCATTGCGTTATCATTTGCCTATTCAGGCGCCAACGTGGCTTTTTCTGATCTGCGTTACGACGAATTGGCTGAAAGCCTGGAGAAAGAGCTTACGGAACTGGGTGTTAAAGCCAAAGGCTATGCGTCAGATGCCAGCAGCCTGGCCGATAGTGAAAAACTGGTCAATGAAGTACAAGCTGAATTTGGTAGTATTGACATCCTCGTAAACAATGCCGGCATCACCAAAGATACGCTGATGATGAGAATGACTGAAGAGATGTGGGATGATGTGATCCGGGTGAATCTGAAGTCAGCCTTTAACCTTACAAAGGCAGTTCAACGCTTCATGCTTAAGCAACGCAGTGGCAGCATCATCAATATGAGTTCCATCGTTGGCTTGGGAGGCAATGCCGGACAAGCCAACTATGCAGCATCAAAGGGTGGGATGATCGCTTTCACCAAATCGGTTGCCCAGGAGCTGGGAGCCCGCAACATCAGGGTGAATGCAATAGCTCCCGGTTTTATTGAAACAGAAATGACCGCCAGGATACCAGAAGAAGCCCGGAAGGCGTGGGCAGAGAAAATACCCCTGAAGCGGGCCGGCAGCCCTGATGACGTTGCAAACATTGCCGTATTCCTTGCCTCCGATATGTCTTCTTATGTTACAGGACAGGTAATCAGTGTGTGCGGTGGGATGAACAGGTAAAACGAAACCCAATGCATTGCCAGCAGCTTAGTGTTGTTCAGTTCAAAAATCTGGAAGAGCTTACCCTGGTCCTTTCATCAAAATTCAATTGTTTTGCCGGCCACAACGGTGCCGGCAAAACAAACCTGCTGGATGCAATTTACTACCTCTCTTTCTGCAAAAGCTTTACCAATCCGGCAGATACTCAGAATATCCTGTTTGGAAAAGATATGTTTGTGATTCAGGGGCAATATCAGCTCAATGGCCGGACAGACACGATCTATTGCGGTGTAAAGAAAGGACAACGCAAAGCGTTCAAGCGCAATAAAAAAGAATACGATAGATTATCAGACCACATTGGAAGCTACCCCCTGGTTTTACTGAGTCCGGCTGATCAACAACTCATCCATGGCGGCAGCGACGAAAGGCGTCGCTTTGTTGATGGCGTGATTTCGCAATACGATAATGAATACCTTCATAAACTCATAAGCTACAACAAGGCTTTGCAGCAACGCAATGCCTTGTTGAAGATCTTTGCCGAACAGAGGCGTTTTGAGCAGGCCTCCCTTGATATATGGGACGAGCAGCTCAGTGCCAACGGACATTACATCTATACCCAACGCAAAAAGTTCTTTGATGCTTTTCTGCCTGTTTTCCAGGATTACTATTCTTTTCTCTCGCAAAGCAGGGAGCTGACCAACATCCATTATGAATCCACCCTGCACACCGGTGATTTCCTGGCACAGCTTACTGGAGCACGTGAAAAAGACAGGGTGTTGCTTTACACGACGGTCGGCATCCATAAAGACGACCTTAGCTTCCTGATTCATAATGAACCCATTAAGAAATTTGGCAGCCAGGGACAGCAAAAGTCTTTCATCATTGCATTGAAACTGGCGCAATTTGCATTCACAAAAAAAATAAAAGGTTACAACCCAATATTGCTGTTCGACGATATTTTCGACAAACTCGATGCGTCCAGGGTGAAACAACTGATGCAACTCGTCAGCAATGAAGATTTCGGACAAGTCTTTGTTACCGACACCCATCCCGACAGACTCGAAGATCTGTTTCGTGAAATGAAGTCGGAATGCAAAATATTCATTATGGATGCAGGAAAGGTCATTGAGGAGAAATTGTTGAACAATCAGGACACCTGACATACGTAAAACAGCAGCAGATACAACTAAAATGCAAAAACCCGTTGGAGAGGTAATTAAGGAGGTGCTCAGCACCTATGGTCTGGAAGAAAAGCTCACGGAAACGCGGATATTTTCTTCGTGGGAAAAAATTATGGGTGGTCCGATTGCAGCCTATACCAAAAGGCTTTATCTAAGAAACGGCTGTCTTACGGTTTATCTTACTTCATCGGCTTTGCGAAATGAACTGGGATTTGCGAAGAGCAAGATCATAAAAATGATCAATGATGAGATTCAGAAACCTGTGATTAAGGATGTCATTTTCAAATAGGCTGTGCATCGGTGATCTCAAGCTCCAGGTTCCCTTTCCGGATGTTATGCAACCGTGCCTGGATAAACCTTTTTTCGCCAAGCAGTTTCAAGAGCCGGTCATCAATTTCCACTTTTATTTCTGAGCCAAAACAATCAAGCAACACCAAAGATTTTTGCTTTGAGCCATCAGAAAAAATAATTTCTTCCAGCCTGTCAACAGGAAATTCATATTCGCTCCCCCTTTTATAACACGGATGTTCGGGTTCAAGCATAAAGTAACCCTCAATTGCTTTCTTCAGCACGCGGCAATTGATGCGACTTCCTATGCCAAATCCATAGTGGCGGTAGTATTTTTTGTTCAACAAGTGTTTATTTCCAGTTTCATCCCTTAATATATAGAAGCTCTTCCCACTGTCCGGATCCGTTTTCTCATCAACAATGGTAAAAGTATGGTTTCCCCCGATTTTTAAAGCTGCAGACCTAACCGTATCATTTGCATGTTGCAGGTAAAGCTTGCCTTTTTTGATGCGCATTACACGGCATTTGATCGATCCTGGCGGGCTATTCCAAAGTGGTTTTGATGCTATGCGTACTTTCCATTGTTTGTTCAGCGCATCAGTTACCATAAAGTAATATTCATCCTCCCCAAGTATGTCTTTACGCCGATCTCTGCAGTGAATTAAAAAATCGTACTCCTTACCCTCTTGATAATGTGGGTGTTCTGGTTCAAGAAAAACCTTGCCATTGCAATTGACCTTGTCAACACGGCAATTTATGACATTTCCCGTAGCAAGACCATAATCCTGATAGTGCATTTGGGGGAGTAGAATTTTATAACCTTTAGGATCTTCAAGCACATACCAGTCATCATCCGGACCCAGGGAAACGGTTTTCAAGATCCGAAACTGGTAAACCTTGCCTTCCGTGAGTCGTGCATTTTCTATTCGGACTGACTGGATTTCCATTATCTTGTATTCTACAAAAAGATATTACTTATGCAGATGGCTTAATTGGTTTGAATTTCTGCCGCTAAGATCACCTTGCCACCTTTCTCGCAGATCAGGTCTTTCATCTTTTCAAAACCATCAGGATCGATTGGGCGTGTTGCATCTTCAAGGAGGTAAGTATCAAAACCTTCTTTAATTGCATCAAGGGCAGTGTAAGCTACGCAAAAGTCGCCGGCAAGTCCGCAAACATAGACTTCATGAACCCCTTTGCCTTTTAGATAGTCGGACAAGCCGGTTGATTTTTTATGTTCATTATCAAAGAATGCGCTATAGCTGTCAATTTCCGGGCTCATTCCTTTGCGGAAAATGGCGGCAACGTTATGCAGGGATAATTCTTCAGATATTGCGGCCCCCTTTGTACCTTGCACACAATGGTCGGGCCATAAAATCTGTTCAATGTCACCAAGCATGACTGTCTCCAACACATTCTTACCGCGGTGGCTTGATGCAAAGCTCCTATGCCGCGGCGGATGCCAGTCCTGGGTGGCAACCACAAGCGGAAAAAGTTTTTGAATATCATTTACCACAGGGATGATCTTATCTCCATCAGGAACACCCAATGCACCTTCAGGTAAAAAGTCGTACTGAATGTCTGCAATGATAAGTGCTTTCATATTTTTGGAATTACTAATTACTGGTTACTAATTACTGGTTACTGGTTGCTAATTGCAGGTTATTGTTTGTGGGATTATGTAATGGAATGTGTCATTTTCTGGATAATGTCTGTTTGCAGTTGCATCAGTTTTTTGGAGATGCCTACTTTATAGATGTGGGGAAAGTCAAATCTCTTGTGCTCTTCCGGGAGCATTTCCAGTTTCCGGCTTGCTTTTTCCCGCAATTCAGAAGGCGTCAACAGTGATCCGGCGATTTCTCCTTCGTGCATATGGCATTGAAACAAATCCTCAAGTGGCATGCCTGTGAGTGCAACGGATTTTTCTTTTTCAAAAGGATGAATCATGATTTCGGGATCTGCCTCTTCAAGTGTAGCGATGCAATCCCCAAAATATTGTCCATCGTCGTTTATATAACGCAGCACTTTTTTCTTACCCGGGAATGTTGTTTTCTGGAGGTTCTCAGATATTTTCAGCCTTGGTTTATTTGATGCGGAAGAAAGTTTATATACTCCATCAATTGCGCCATCCGGTCGTCCGGTGATCATGCTTGTACCGACGCCAAAGATGTCAATTGGCGCCCCCTGTTCGATCAGGCTTTTCACAACGTGTTCATCCAGTTGATTTGAAACGACGATCTTTGTTTCATTCAGCCCTGCTTCGTCAAGCATTTTCCTGGTTCTTTTTGACAGATATGCAAGGTCGCCGCTATCCAGGCGGATGCCCTTCAGCTGATGTCCTTTCTCCAGGAGTTCCCTGCCAACAGTTATGGCGTTAGGCAGACCACTTTTCATTGTATTGTATGTGTCAACGAGCAACACACAGTTGTCGGGAAAAGTATGTGCATAAGCTCTAAAAGCCTCGAGCTCACTGTCATGGCATTCAATGAATGAATGCGCCATCGTGCCACTTGCTTCCAGATCGTGCAGGCTGGCAGCCAGCATATTGGAGGTGTTGTTAAAGCCGCCGATGATAGCGGCCCGGCTGGCGTGTATGCCCCCGGTGCCCTGTGCCCTTCGAAGCCCAAAATCGGTAAGGAGCCGGTTACCGGCTGATTTTCGTATTCTGCTGGCTTTGGTGGCAATCAACGACTGGAAGTTTAAAAGGTTTAACAGCAGTGTTTCAACGAGCTGGGTTTCCAGCAAACCACCTTCAACACGCAATACGGGTTCAACCGGAAAAACGAGCTCCCCTTCGGCCATACCATAAATGCTTCCCTGAAAGCGGAAAGATTTGAGGTATTCCAGGTAATCAGCGTTAAATCCCCGCTTGTACAAAAAATCTATATCTGTTGCATCAAACCTAAGCTCTCCCAATGCATGCAGAAGGTCACCCAGTCCGGTAAAGATCACGTAACCACCATCAAAGGGCAGTTTTCTGAAAAAATAATCGAAGACCGCCGGCACATCGCTTCGCGACTGCAAAAAATAGGCCTGTCCCATTGTGAGCTGATACATGTCCGTGTACAAGGGTGAGAACTTTGTTATATTATCCTGAATCATTTGCTATACTTTTTTTCTGCAGGCCAAACATATTCCTGTACAAGCTTTCTTATCCAAGCTGATTTAAGCTTTCACAACAAACACCTGTGAAGTTTCGTATTTAACTACTTTAATATTTTCGCCCTTATCAACAAAGCCTGTCAGCGCCGTGGCGTCATATATTTCATCATCAATTTGAACTTTTCCGCTTGGTCTGAGCATTGTGAATGCCGTCCCGGTTTTTCCCACCAGGGTTTTCATTGTGGAATCAGCAGAAGTATAGCCAGAGGCTGTTTCCTGGACAGTGTTCAAGGCCAGCTCCCCAAAGCGGTTCGTTGTAAACAGGCGTTGTCCCAGGTAGAAGGAACCGGTGAGCGACAAGAAGAATGCGATGATTACTATGAGGAAGGATTTCAGGATTTCGCCACCATCGACGCCTGTGAAATCAAAACCAACGTTACCTACCATTGCAAGTGCCAGCCCGGAGATTACGAAAATGGCACCCAGTACACCTGTGACGCCAAAGCCGGGTATAACGAACAACTCAACGGCAATGAGTATGAGGCCCAGGACAAAGAGAACGATTTCATAGTGTGTCGCCAGTCCTTCCAGGTAGAGAGGTGCAAAGTAAAGCAAAGCTGCTGATATTGCAAGCAATATGGGGAAGCCAAGGCCTGGGGTTTGCAGTTCAAAGTATATGCCACCAAGAATCAGCATGATGAGCAGGCCACTGACTATGGGACTGATCAGGAATTGGATGATGCGATCTGTCATGGTCAACTGCTGTTCAACGATGGTATTGGGTTGGATGCCTGCGAGCTCCAGCACTTCTTCCACATTTTCGGCCATTCCTTCAGCGAATCCCCAGCGCATGGCTTCCGAAGCAGTAAATGTCAGTACCTTTCCTTCTTCAATGACACCCTCTATTTCAATGGCGGGATCAACCATGGCCTGGGCAATTTGCGGGTCACGCCCTTTTGCCTCCGCGGTAGAACGCATCATTGACCGCATGTACGACTGAAACTTATCGGGCACTACCTCACCGGTTTGATCAACCACGGTAGCTGCACCGATATTGCCGCCCGGTCGCATGTATATGCGATCTGCAGCAATGGATATCAAAGCGCCGGCTGATGCAGCATTGTTATCAACAAAAACAATTACTGGTATTTTTGACTGCATGATGCGGGTCCGTATCGAGTCAGCCATATCCACGGCACCACCATAGGTGTTCATATGCAGCAATATGAAATCGGCCATCAGGCTGTCTGCTTCTTCAAAAGCCCGCTGTGTGCGGTGCAATGCAGGGGCAGCAATGTTGTCCTTGATTTCAAATTTATATACAAGGTAAGTTTTGGAAGGTTCTGCCTCGAGGACCTTCGTCACCCTGTCGCGCCGCACCTCTTCAGCACCAAAAAAATTGATTGCCGGGGCAAGCAGCAATAAAGTCAACACGATTGCTTTCATCGTTTTTTCATTTATGGTTGTTTGTACAAAAATATTAATAATAAACGACAAAAGAGACTGTATTGTTTGGAAATGCCAGAATGTGAAGATATGGGATAAAAAAACCATGCCGGCATTATCGTTTTGTAACGCCGGCATGGGTTAGTTATTCAATAAAATGTCTATTTTTTATTGTGGTCAGCAAGAAATTTCGCCAGGCCGATGTCTGTGAGGGGATGTTTCAATAAGCCAAGGATAGGGTCAAGCGGACAGGTTACTATGTCGGCGCCGGCTTCTGCGCACTGCAAAATATGCATTGTATGCCTGATGCTGGCAGCCAGCACCTGTGTGTCAAAATCATAGTATTTATAAATATCAACAATCTGGGCTACCAGTTCCACGCCGTCCGTTGAAATGTCATCCAGCCGGCCAATGAATGGTGAAACATACGTTGCCCCTGCTTTAGCTGCGAGTATGGCCTGGCCTGCCGAGAACACCAGCGTACAGTTCGTCCTGATGCCCTTGTCGGTAAAATAACGAATCGCCTTAACTCCTTCCTTGATCATGGGCACCTTTACGACGATCTGTGGGTGCAAAGCTGCCAGCTTCTCCCCTTCCCTGATGATGCCTTCAAAATCAGTAGCGATGACCTCGGCGCTTACGTCGCCGCTAACAATGTTGCAGATGTCAACATAGTGTTTGTTGATATTTTCCTCACCACGGATGCCTTCTTTGGCCATCAGTGAGGGATTGGTTGTTACACCATCAAGAATGCCAAGGTCGTTGGCTTCTTTGATTTGTTCCAGGTTGGCTGTGTCAATGAAAAATTTCATGGTTAACAAATTACTGGTTTATGGTTTCGTGTTTAAAGTTTGGTATTCGCAGTAACAAGGCAAGGCATGCCATGTCTCAACCATTCCGTATTCTAAAATCTACCTTCTAACTTTAAAAAAAGAAGGGTAAGCATGGTATCGCACCGCTACGACCGCCTACCCTTGCTACCTTTCGGTCCTGGGGGAGTTCAGCGGGAGCTGGTCGTACCAGACTTACCCGGATGCAAAAATACATATTTTTAAGTTGTCAGCAAAAAAACAACTGATTTCTTTGAAAAAACTCAGCTACTCTTATTTGTTTTATTGCTATTTTTGATACTTCATTCAATAAACTCATTAATGTAACATGCCATGGAAAACACAGAACAAACAAAAAAAGCATCTCTGACAGCTACTTCAGTCACTTATGGTTTACTCGCAGCCATAGGATTGATCCTGATCACACTGTTAACCTACTTGTTCAACCTTACAGGGATCAGGTGGATATCGTACCTGACATATGTAGTATTGTTGGCGGGCATCATTCTTGGTACCATTAAATTCAGGGATGATGATTCGGGAGGGTTTATCAGCTATGGACGAGCTTTGGGCTTTGGCACACTGGTATCCTTTTTCGCAGCATTGATATCTGGCATATTTCTATTCGTGTTTTATAAGTTTATTGCGCCTGATTCCTTTGAACAGATCCGCATCCTTGCTGAACAGAATATCATCGAAGCCAACCCGGATATCACTGACCAGCAGCTGGACCTGGCAATGCGCATGACAACACCCCTGATGGTTTTGATTTCAAGCCTGTTCTCAATTACTTTCATAGGGTTTGTGTTTTCGCTGGCTACATCAGCTTTTCTTAAGAAAAAGGATCCGCTGGAAGTGTAATGTCTTTGCTATTTTTTACTACGCCATCTGCTTTCGCGGTGATAACGCCAAACGTTAAAAAAACGCTGTTTTGATTCATGTTGCCATCCCCTCGATGAATGAGTTCTTCCATTTGCCCGGGACAATGGAGTGTCTTGCCATGCAGCAAAATGCAGATTTCCAGATCTGGGTTTGCGTGAATCAACCGGACGATTGGTGGGATAATACTGAAAAACAGGATGTTTGTGAGAACAACAAGCAAAGCATTTCCTTCCTCAGAGAATTAAAGAGGAACAACCTGCACATCATTGATCACAGCAGCCGGGGGCTTGGCTGGGGCAAGAAGGCCTTTGGTGTTGGGCAAGCCCGCAAGGTGCTGATGGACACCATTAATCGACACGCAAACGACAATGATATCATTGTCAGCATGGACGCTGATACAGCCATTGGACCGGATTACCTGCAGTCCATCAGTAAGGTATTCTCTTGTCATCCAAACTCAGTGGCGCTCTCAAATCCCTATTACCACAAATTAAGTGGTGATGATACCCTCGACCGGGCGATGTTGCGTTATGAAATTTATATGCGGCATTATGCCATCAACATGTGGCGCATTAATTCTCCTTATAGTTTTACGGCACTTGGTTCAGCCATTGCATTGCCGGTTTGGGCCTACAGAAAGGTCGGCGGCATCACTGCAAAAAAAAGCGGTGAGGACTTTTATTTCCTGCAAAAGCTCAGGAAGGCAGGTTGGATATGCAATCATAACGCTGAGAAAGTGTATCCAGGAACACGTTATTCTGACAGGGTCTTTTTTGGCACTGGACCGGCCCTGATCAAGGGAAGCCAAGGGAATTGGGAAAGCTACCCGGTGTATGATCACAGGTTGTTTGATAAAGTAAAAAAGACGTATGAGGCTTTTCATCATCTTTTTTATGAAGAAGTTGAAACACCCATGTCGGACTTTCTGCGCGTTCAATTCCGGGATGAAGCCCCCTTTCATGCCCTTAGGAAAAACGCTGTCAGTGCATTACAGTTTGTGAATGCCTGCCACCAGAAAGTGGATGGACTTCGGGTGCTTCAGTATCTAAAAAGTGAAACCGCTAAAGTGGAGCGATCTGATGAATACAGCCTGCTGAGTTTTTTTAAGCGGTTCCATCCCGGTGTTTTTGATAACAAAACAGGAAATGTTGCTACATTATCAACTGAAGACACTGAGGAACTTAAACAGCTGACCTTTACCGGTTCACCCATCGGCTTACTGGATAAAATCAGGAATACGCTTCAAGGCTTCGAAGAAGAGTATCAAAAAAATGACTTGCCATGACAACTGCTGAAAAACCTGTTCTCATTGCCATGACTGGCCCGACGGCCACCGGAAAAACCCGGCTGGCGGCAAGTGTGGCATCCCGGATCAGTGGTGAGGTGATCAGTGCTGACTCACGCCAGGTTTACAAGGGTATGGACATCGGTTCAGGGAAAGACCTTGCTGATTTTATTGTTGATGGCCGGCAGATTCCCTTCCATCTCATCGACATCGCAGAGCCAGGCGAAGAGTATAATGTATTTTCATTTCAGCAAGATTTCATTGCTTCTTATGAAGACATTTTAAAACGAGGTAAGCAGCCAGTTTTGTGCGGTGGTACAGGCCTTTACGTTGAAGCTGCGATCAGTGGCTATCGTATGCTTAAAGTGCCTGAAAATGCGGCTTTAAGAAATGAGCTTGAGTCGCACAGCATGCTGCAGTTAACCCGTATGCTTCAGCAATTAAAATCCCTTCATAACATTACGGATACAACCGATAAGGCACGGCTGATCAGGGCCATAGAAATTGCCAGGTATGAGCTGGAGCATAATGATGAATTGATGGATTATCCTGAATTTGAATCCCGCGTTTATGCCATCCATTTTGAGCGTAGCATCTTACGCCAACGCATTACAGAACGGCTGAGGCAAAGACTTGAAGAAGGAATGGTGGCTGAGGTGGAGCGCTTGCTGCAAGGGGGCGTGGCACCCGGCCAGCTGATCTTTTACGGATTGGAATACCGTTACCTGACGCAATATGTCATTGGCCGCATTTCGTATGATACCATGTTTGAAAAGCTGAATACGGCCATCCACCAGTTTGCCAAAAGGCAGATGACGTGGTTCAGGCGAATGGAACGCAAAGGCATTTACATCCATTGGCTGGATGGTAACATGCCACTTGAAGAGAAAACAGAAGCAGTGCTGGAAGCTCTAAGCTCTAATTTCTAGTTTCTAATTTCCAACTTCTAATTTCTAACATCCAATCGCTATCTTAGAAACAAATGCAAAACACAGATATACAATAACTTACAAAAAAAACATGAAAAAAGCAAAGAACGTATTGATAACGGGTGGCAGTTCCGGCATAGGGCTGGCCATCGCGGGCGATCTTGTAAACAAGGGCTGGAATGTAGTGTCATTGAGTCGCAGCCAGGAAAAGATCGAACGTGCCTGGCGGGAACGCCCTGATCTGAAAGAAAAAGTTGATTTCATAACGGGCGATGTGTCAGATTTGGCCAAAGTCAACAAGGTCAACACATATCTTGAAGAGAAATATGGCGTGCTCCACGGTCTGGTTAACAATGCCGGTGTACTTACCAAGGGCACCATTGAGACCATCAGCCTGGATGACTGGAAGTTTACGCTCGACATCAATCTGACCGGCCCCTATTTGCTGACCAAAACGCTTTTGCCCATGTTAAGACGGGCAAAAGGTGCTTCTGTGGTGAACATATCATCAGTGGCAGCATTAAAGCCGGGCACCAGCGTCGGTTATTCTGTTTCCAAGGCGGGTCTTGACATGCTCACGCGTTTTCTGGCCGGCGATCTTGGCCCTTACAAGATCCGTGTTAACTCAGTAAACCCTGGACTGGTAAGGACGCACATTCATCTTGACAACAAAGTAATTGCTGGCCAGGAAGCTTATGAGGCGATGCTTGACAAAGCCCGTCCGAGATATCCCCTGGGAGAGATTGGTGAGCCGGACGATATTGCCAGGATGGTTGCATTTCTGCTATCAGATGAAGCCAAATGGGTTACAGGCAGCATCATTACCGTTGACGGTGGCGTGATGGTCGAAAACGACCTTATTCCGCCAAAGCCACAACAAGAATAAGTCAACAGCAGATCAACGAAACGGTAACATAAATACCAGGGCAACATCTGCTAAACAGCCTTTGGGGTCAGATGGAGGCCACACTCCTTGGTTTCGGGTTGCTCCCACCACCATCTTCCGGCCCTAATGTCTTCGCCGGGATTGACGGCACGCGTGCAGGGCTGGCAACCCAGGCTCGGGAATCCATGGTCGTGCAAAGCGTTGTATGGAATATTGTGTGCCTTGATATAGTCCCATACTTCTGACTCAGTCCAGGCAAGTATGGGATTAAGTTTAATGATATGATTACACGCATCCCACTCTGCAAACTGCATATTGTTGCGTGTTGGAGATTGTTCGCTGCGCAGACCTGTAATCCATACCTCATTGCCGCTAAGAGCCCGTTTCAAGGGTTCGATCTTCCTTACATTACAGCAACGTTTTCTATTGGCTATACTATCATAAAACAGGTTTATACCCTGCTGGTTGGTCATTTCTTCAACCCGGGCTGAATCAGGGAACATAATCTTAATGTTTATCCCATAATGCTTGTTTGTTTTGTCAATCAGATCATAGGTCTCGTAAAATAAACGACCTGTATCCAGGGTGAAAATTGGTGGTTCTTCCACGAGCTCTGTCAGCATATGCGTAACCACTTGGTCTTCTGCACTAAGGCTTGTTGAAAACACCACTTTCCCCGGATGGTTTTCCATGATATGGGATAGCATTTCACCGGGTGTCATCTTTTTGAATTCTTCCTGGTATGATGATACGATTGCATTCATATGTTTATATTTGCGTAAGTAATTGTATGTCTCTTTTATAATTTCTAATTTCTAATTTCTGGTTTATAATTTCTCGACTCCAGCGTCTGAACTCAAACATCAACATCTAACTACTGGCTTCAGGTTTCCACCTTACGCCTTTCAGCATCGACAATCGAAAATCGGAAATAGACAATCATACTTATGCTTTGCCAGACATATGATCGGCCAATTTGAATATTTTATCTGGCCTCACCCCTTTTGGCGTATCTTTCAGTGTGCAGCACTCGTTGTCATAATCATGCTGAAAAACAAGTACATAGTTTTGCTCAACCGCTCTTTTTAAAAACTCCTTTTTTTCTTCCATGGAAAGCACTGGGTTGATGTCAAAGCTGGGGATATAGGCCAGGGGTATATTGTAAGTTGCCGCAATGAAGTCGGCCATGAATACCACCTTGCCACCATTATGATGAAAAACTGGCACGATGAGCCCTTCCGTGTGTCCATTTTTAATTTCAAGATAAACACCATCGCAAAACGGACCTTCTTCTTCAATAAATTCAAGCTGGCCACTGTCAAAAATAGGTTTCAGGTTTTCTTCAAAGTAAGAAGCCTGTTCCCTTGGATTAGGCTGCATAGCCGTATTCCATTGGGATTTGGAGCAATAATAGGTTGCGTTTGGAAAGACCAGTTCGGGGGTTTTGCCATCAGCAGCCCATTTAACTGCCCCGCCAACGTGGTCGAAGTGCAGATGTGTCAGGATCACATCTGTAACCTGCTCACAGGTATAGCCCTTTTCGGCAAGGGCACGCTCCAGTCCAATATTTTCAAACAGGTAGTAATAGCTGAAGAATTTTTCACTTTGCTTGTTGCCTATTCCTACATCTACAAGAATAACGCGATCTCCGGTATCAGCCAGCATACATCTTGATGATAGCGGAATAAGGTTGTTCTCATCTGCAGTAACATACTTTTCCCAAATTGATTTGGGTACCACGCCAAAGCAGGCCCCTCCATCGAGTTTGAAACATTCGGGTGTAACGGTGAAAAGTTTAATATGGCTCATAATATCTAATTTCTGGTTTCTAATTTCTGGTTTCTGGTTTCTAATTTCTGATTACGGGTTCACAATTCAGAGTTCACAGTTAACAGTTCACAATTAACAGTTAACAGTTTACAGTTTACAGTTGGTTCTCTCATTCTTTTCTACTCTCTATCTTCCAATTTCTAACTTCTGACTTCCAACCTCTTACCTCTAACCTCCAACCTCCAACCTCTAACTTCTAACTTCTAACTTCTATCTTCCAACTTCTAACCTCTATCTTCCAACTTCTAACTTCTATCTTTAAAATTCCAAACAATATCATATTTCTTCATCAATAAGGTATTGATTGCGGTCGGGTGAATTTCTTGAGATCAGCTCGCCAAGGAAGCCGGCGAGGAACAGCTGTGTTCCTAAAACCATGGCCAGCAAACCAAAATAAAACAGAGGCCGTTCTGTCATACGGTATTCCATCAGGATGAATTTCCCGTAGGCCAGATGCCCGGCGATGATAAACCCGGCCAGAAACAGCAAGGTACCCAGCAGGCCGAACAGGTGCATTGGCCGCTGGCCGAAACGGGTCATAAAACTGATGGTCAGCAGGTCAAGAAATCCTTTAAAAAAGCGTCCCATCCCATATTTGGTGGTGCCAAATTTCCGCTTTTGATGCTGCACCACTTTTTCGCCAATTTTTTCAAAGCCGGCTCTTTTGGCCAGTACGGGGATGTAGCGATGCATCTCACCAAAAACCTCGATTGACTTAACAAGCTGATGACTGTATGCCTTGAGCCCGCAATTAAAATCGTGCAGTTTGATACCGGATACCATTCTCGTGACCTTGTTGAACAGCTTGGTTGGGATGGTTTTTGAGAGTGGGTCATAGCGTTTTTTCTTCCAGCCACTGACCAGGTCAAAGCCATCGTGTTTGATCATTTTATACAAGGCAGGTATTTCATCAGGACTGTCCTGCAAGTCGGCATCCATCGTAATGACCACTTCTCCCCTGGCGTGCACGAAGCCCACATTCAATGCAGCAGCCTTGCCATAGTTGCGCCGGAATTTCAATCCACGCACATCAGGATCCTTGGCCGACAGCTGCCTGATGACAGACCAGGAATTGTCCCTGCTCCCATCATCAATAAAAAGCAATTCATAGGTAAAGCCATTGGCTTTCATTACCTTTACAATCCACTCATGAAGCTCAGGAAGCGATTCCTCTTCATTTAACAATGGCACAACAACTGATATGTCAATGCTTTCCTGCATTTCTCAAAGCTTTTCAATAAATTGTATCACTACTGTCCGGTATAATTCTATTACGTCCTACCAATATTTTGTCCCTAACGGGACTTAATGAAAAACCCCACAATACTTTCTTTCCAATATTTTGTCCCTAACGGGACTGCCCCGAAGGGGCAAAATATTGGTAGAAAGTAGGGACGATATATATCAAGCGTTTCATAGCCAGCACACATTTTTTCCCGGACAGC